>CAZBNQ010000167.1:0-6398 GCA_964493035.1 uncultured Hyphomicrobiales bacterium
CAAATAATAAAAAATTAAATATTGAAAATAAAGCTCTAATCTCATTTAATTCCAAGAGCTTTAGCTTCGTTCCAAATCTCATCCATTTCCTCTAAGGTCATATCGTCAAGCTTACGGTTCATTTCAGAAGCACGTTTTTCAATAAACTGAAATCTGTTAGTAAACTTTTTATTAGTCAATTGAAGTGCATCTTCAGCTACCACATTTTCGAATCTTGCAGCATTGACAATAGCAAAAAACAGATCGCCGATTTCTTCTTTGATTTTTTCGCTGTTGCCTGCTTCTATCTCATGCTTCAATTCGCCAAGTTCTTCTTCTACCTTATTCCAGACATCTTTCCTATCGTCCCAGTCGAACCCGACTCTTGCAGCTTTGTGCTGAATTCTTTCAGCTCTAAGCAAAGCAGGAAGATTATTAGGCACTCCTTCAAGAGTAGATTTCCTGCCCTCTGTCATTTTGATTTTTTCCCAATTGCTTAGCACTTCATCTTCGCCATCCACCTCAGTATTAGCAAACACATGAGGATGACGCTTCACCATCTTCTCGCTAATCTTGCGAATCACTTCACGAAAATCAAATGCATTACGCTCTTCGGCCATAACGCTATGCATGACTATATGCAGCAACAAATCGCCTAATTCGCCCGAAAAAGAATTATCATCTCCCTTTTCGATTGCATCTGTCATCTCATATGATTCTTCTATCAATAAATGAGATATGGATTGATGAGTCTGCTTCTTGTCCCACGGACATTCGCGCCTCAATATCCTTACTATTTCGATAAAACTTTCCATCAAATCCAGGACGTCTTCGGGATTCTTTGGCTTTGGTATTTCTATATGATTGCTTTGCATTCTTTATTAATATTTGTTAGAAATAATATAAACAAAATTACAAAATATATTCATCTTTTGGAATATGATTTCATAGCTATTTATCGTTTTTTTAATCCTAATTTTATTGCAAATATCACTTATCCATTTTAATTTCAAGCATATAAATGATTTTCATCAATAATAAATATTCATTATATGCGTTAGCTATCTAATTAACTATTGAATTATTCTTGAAACACTAAAAAATCAGTTTCGATAAATAATATATAGTTGCTATAAACAATATTTATTAATTTTGTATCAAACGAATTTGAAATCTTTTCAAAACTGATGATAATGAACAGCAGAATACATAGAGATATATGCATCAAGACAATTATAGTCTTCCTAATTTGTGCCGAAATTGCTTTTGCACAAACCTACACAAGTCCCAAATCAGGCAAGTCTATCAATGCTTTTGAGAGAAGAAAAATTGTTAAAAATATTGATAGTATCAAGTCTGGCATTGATAATAAAGTAAAATCTAAAATTGCCCTTTCAAAAGAAGTAATTGATAATGCAGACGAAAAATTCAATATTAAAGGCTTCTTTGATGATTCGGGCCTTCCTTATAAATTAATTGTCGAATTCAAATCAGATTACTCTCTCCGTCTCGAATATTACTATTTCGATTCGGGCAAATTAATCTTTGCCGAACGAAAAGATCTCTATTTCTCTAATGATGGCATGAGCCACGACCAATCAGACTATACTCGCAAAGAAGAGCATAGGCTCTATTATTGGGACAACTCTCTTGTCAAATGGATCGAAACAATCGATACTGATCTCAATTCCGAAGAGCCTGACTATAAAGATACTGAATCCGATATTTTGGAATCTTCAAAAAATTATCTTAAAATTTTGACCACCCACGAAAACTAATGCTTTAGAATTACTAAATCCCTGATTATTAAATGAATGTTTGGCAATTTAGAATTTTTATCAATCTTAAACGTTTCTATAACTTTATTAAATTAGGCAATTAGGCGAAAAATTCTTAATTTGCTTAATTGGTTTAAATCAAATTTAAAATTCGTAATGAAAAAAGAAATTATTATAAATTCGGCGATAAACGAAGTTAGAGTTGCTATTACTGAAGATACTCAATTAGCAGAGTTTTATATTGAGTTTCCCGACAAAGAACGCTATATTGGCAACGTATACCTTGGTAAAGTTAATAAAGTAGTTACCGGTATTAATGCTGCTTTCATCGATATTGGAATGGAGCAAGATGCTTTTTTGCATTTCTCTGATGTCGATGAATCTCTCGAAAATACTTTCTATACCGACGAAGATGACGTTGACGATTCCGATGAAAATATTGATGATGACTTTATTGAGGAAAAAAACCCACAAAAAGCCAATATCAAAAAATATATGAACGAAACCGCTGCTGTTGCTCTCCGAAAAGAACAATTTACTCCCGGTGATGCTAATAAACTTGCTACTTTCAAAACTAAAAGAAGCGGCGAAGTGCTCATTAATCTCGAATCCAAACAGGATGTCCTTGTTCAGGTTATTCGCGAAGCCTATGGCAATAAAGGTATGAAAGTTACTACCAAAATTGCTATTCCCGGCAGATATACTGTGCTTCTGCCATTCGACGATATGATTGGCGTTTCTAAAAAAACGCCTACTGCTCTCGAACGCCGCAGGCTCCGCCAATTGGCTCGCAATGTGCTGCCCAATGGCTATGGCTGCATTATTCGCACTGCTGCCCAAGGCAAAAGCGAAGACGAACTCCGCAGAGACTTGCGCCATCTAGTTAATATTTGGAAAGAAATCGAGCAAAAAGTTGAAAAAGCTAAAAAGCCTATGCTTGTTTATCAAGATTTGGGCTTGGCTACCAGCGTTATCAGAGACCTTTTCCAAAGCGATGTAGAGCGCGTTGTCGTTGATTCTAAAAAATTATATAAAGAAATTGTTGCCTATCTAAAATCTGTTTCGCCCCATTTAGTTGATAAAGTAGAATATTATGCCGGGCAAAGCTCCATTTTTGAAGTTTATGGTATAGAAAAAGAATTAGCTAAAACCTACAGACGGTCTGTGGCTCTTCCGGGTGGTGGCGATATCGTTATCGATAGAACCGAGGCTATGACTGTTGTTGATGTCAATTCCGGCAGGTCTAACGATAACGAACAAGAAAAAAATGCGATGAAAACTAATTTGGAAGCATGCAGAGAAATTGCTCGCCAAATTAGACTTAGAGATATTGCCGGTATTATTATCTGCGATTTTATTGATATGACCACCGAAAGCAATCGTAAAAAACTATTGCACGAAATGAGAAGAGAATTGAGCCGCGATAGAGCTAAAACTGTTACTTATCCGCTCACTCAACTTGGCCTTTTGCAGATTACTCGCCAAAGAATCAACCAAAATATTGAAGAAAAAACTAGCGAAGAATGCCCAATGTGCAATGGTACCGGTCGGGTTACTTCTCGTGCGGTTCTATTGAACTCTATCGAAAGATGGCTTCGCAACTTTAGAAAAAAATCCAGAGAGTTTAAATTAGTTCTCCAGCTCCATCCTCATGTGGCTTCTCATATCACTGAAGGTACTATCTCAACTATTTCAAAACTTATGTTGAAATATTTCGTAAAGATTACTGTTCAGCAAAATGATACTGTTCCGATTGATAAATTTAGATTTTTATCTGTCCGCAGACAAAAAGATATTACTTATGAATTTATAAATTAATCTAACGTTTGGAAAAATGACTCATATTAATGAAATAAATGACGATAAAAATAAACAAAAACGAGTTATTACTATTCTAGGCTCTACCGGATCTATCGGTATTCAAACTTTAGATGTTTTAAATTCATTGCATAATGAATTTGAAATTGCTTTTCTAACTGTTAATAAAAATATAGATCTGCTCGAAGAGCAAGCCATGCTCTTCAATCCAATTGGTGTAGCCATCAGAGATGAAGATGCTTATTATAAATTCAAAGATAATACATCTTTCAAAGGTAAAATACTCTGCGGAGAAGAAGGTATTATCGAAGCAGCTTGCTACGAAAATAATGATCTAGTGCTTTCTGCTCTTGTTGGTTTCTCCGGTGTAGTGCCTACTCTTAATGCAATCAAACATAAAAAAAATATTGCATTAGCCAATAAAGAAACTTTGGTCTCTGCCGGATCAATCATCACAAAAGCTGCCAAAGCAAACAATGTTGAACTTCTTGCTGTTGATAGCGAGCATAGTGCTGTTTTGCAAAGCATTGTTGGAGAAAGCAAACAATCTATCGAAAAAATTATTCTAACTGCTTCTGGCGGTCCTTTTCGCAATACTGCAAAAGAGCATTTCGTCAATCTAACCGTCAGACAAGCACTTAATCATCCAAATTGGTCGATGGGAAGCAAAATTACTATCGATTCAGCAACAATGATGAACAAAGGTTTTGAAATAATCGAAGCTTATTGGCTGTTCGATATTGGATTAGATAAAATTGACGTTCTGATTCATCCACAAAGTATTATTCATTCATTAGTACAATTTGTTGATGGATCTGTCAAAGCTCAATTAGGATTGCCTGATATGAGAATTCCAATCTCTTATGCATTGACTTATCCTAATAGATTAAAATACAATTTCCCAAGACTCGACTTAAGCGAAATCGGAAATCTAAATTTTTCTAAACCCGATTTAGAAAAATTCCCATGTTTGGGATTTGCTTATGAATCTTTGAGAATTGGAGGCTCTGCACCATCAGTTGTCAATGCAGCTAATGAAGTAGCTGTCGATGCTTTTCTTAAAGAACAAATTAGATTTGTCGATATTGCAGAATGTATCGAGTCTGCTCTTAAGTCCATTCAAATTGTTGATGATGATAATATCGAGGCAATCATTGAAACGGACAAAGAAACAAGAATATTTACCGATAATTATATAAAACATTATTTAACTAATTGATTTGGGTCGAAATGGGATTCATCAGCGATATCTTTTATTTTGTAATTGTAATCGGCATTTTAGTGCTGATTCATGAATTAGGGCATTTTTTAGCTGCCAGATTATCAGGAATGAGAGCCGATATTTTCTGTATCGGTATGGGTTACCGTTTGTTCGGTTATCACAAAAAAGTTGGCTTTAAATTTGGCAAGCTTCCAGATGATTTTGAATATGATGGCAATACTGATTATAGAGTTGCTTTGTTCCCTATCGGTGGTTATGTCAAAATTGCCGGTATGGTAGATGAAAGTATGGATACTGAGTTTACCTCCGGTCCTGCTCAGCCTTGGGAATTTAGATCTAAAAATGCTTTCTTTAAAATTTTCGTTTTGGCTGCTGGCGTTATTATGAACTTTGTTCTTGCTATCGCTATTTTTGCCGGTATCATATTTTTTAATGGCGAGCAGTCATACAAAACTACTACTATCGGCTATATTCCCAACAACTCATTAGCTAAAAATATTGGACTTCAAGCCGGCGATAAAGTACTTTCGATTAATGGCGATAAAATTTATACTTGGAACTCTTTTATTGATCACTTTGCTACTAAAGATTTTGGTGCTTCCAGAGAAATTATCGTTCTACGTAATGGCAGCGAACAAAAACTCAACTTGCACGGCAAAGAACTAATTAGAGCATTAGCCGATAAAAAATCTATTGGATTAGTACCTGACCATATCAATCCCGTTATCATGGATGTGCTTGGTGGCAAGGCTGCTGCCAAAGCCGGTATGAAAGGTGGTGATACTATTAAATTTGTTAATGGCGAAAAAATTAATTCCATGAGCGAATTTATTGATATTCTAAAATCTCACCCTTCGAAAAAACTCGAAATGATTTGGATCTCTAATGGTACTATCAAAACTGACAGCTTGCTTACTGATGACAAAGGTACTATCGGTGTCCAAATTTCTGAGTCATACAATGGTCCTGTAGAGAAAATTGAATATAATATAGCTCAAGCAATCGGATATGGATTCAATCAAACTATCGAATCGGTAGAACTCCTATTCAAATCCATTGGGCAAATGTTTAAAGGCAACATATCAGTCAAAGAATCAGTTGGCGGTCCGATAATGATTGCCAAGCAAGCATCACAACAAGCCAAACGAGGTATTGCAAGCTTTTTGAGCTTTATGGCTCTTCTATCAGTATCATTGGCTGTGCTCAATATTTTGCCATTCCCAGCTCTCGATGGTGGTCATATCATCTTTGTTGCAATAGAAGCAATTATAAGAAGAGAATTACCTCTAAAATTCAAAATGTTTGTTCAGCAGACCGGTTTGATAATACTACTCTTATTTATGGCATTTGTAATTTATAATGACATTATGAGATAAAATATATTAATTAATAAATAAAGAAAGCAGCTTTTTTTTAAGGCTGCTTTTTTTTTATCATTCATCACTCATACCCCCATTATTTTCAAAAGATCTTCCAATAAATTAATATCGATAAATTTTAAAAGATAAAAATGAACTTTTATAAATAGATTAAAAAACCATTAAACTTGAGAAATTTTAAAAATCAATAAAATAAAAAAATCCAGGCATACGTGTTTTAGG
>CAZBNQ010000168.1:0-6374 GCA_964493035.1 uncultured Hyphomicrobiales bacterium
GCAAGTTCAAATGTGAATCTATACTCGAATTGCCGTGTCCGGGAAAATGCTTAGCCGAAGAAAGAACTTTTTTTGAATTCAAACCGGTAATAAAAGCATTTATGTGTTCGGAAACATGCTGAGGATTATCTGCAAAAGCACGAATGTTAATCACCGGATTATCAGGATTGTTGTTGATATCACAAACTGGAGCCAATATCCAATTAATTCCAATAGCAATTGACTCTTCAGCTATTGCTTCAGCAATTTTTTTAGTTAATTCAATATCATGAGTTTTTCCTAAAGCCATAGCATGAGGAAAAGATGTTCCATCTTCGAGCCGCATAGGCAATCCAAATTCAAAATCAGCACAATTCAAAAGTGGAATTTCTGCATAATTTTGTAATTCATTCAAAACACGATTAACTGATTCTGTATTTCCTTTAAAAACACAAAAGCCACCAACTCCTAACTTAATCAGCTCAATAATATAATTTTTATAATCATTTTCCTCTAAATATTTATCAATATCCAAACGAGGAAAAACACATTGAGCTATAAGTTTTGAGTATTCCCAATCTTCAATTTTTATCATTTAATTCTCTATAAATGAATAATTAATCGGTAATGATTTCTACATTATCACCTTCAAAATCTGAAATCAGCTTTCTATAATTATCTGGAATTCTTTCAGGCAAATTTGATTCATTTAAATATACCAATACTGAGCTTGCTTTTACTAATAAAGTACCAGATTTTAAAAAAATCAAATTTTGGAAAGTAAATGAAGAATTTCCAATTCTTGATATTCTACTCAATATATTATATTCATCGCTGAAGCGAGCCGGATTGAAATAATCAATTTCATTACGAACAACCATCACTGGAAAATCTTTAATAATTGTGTGGTTGTGCATTTCGATACCTATATGACGAAAATAGTCTATACGAGCATTTTCCAGCCAATATAAATATTTTATATTATGAACTACGTTGAAAGAATCAACTTCAGAAAATCTTACAATTCCATTTGTTTTAAAACTATATTTTTTAAGTTCTTCTTTAATCTTTTCAGTCATCAATCAGCCTTCATTTGTTTGATCGTAAACTTAATAATTTCCAATGCTTTGGATGTATCATTTGCAGTAACTTGCAAGTGGAATACAGCTCTTATCCAATTTTTTTCTAAAGCACCAATCAATAAACCGTTCTTTTGGCATAAAGTAACAAATTCTTTAGAATTCAAACTATCATCTAATCTGAATCTAACCATATTAGTTTGAACTGAATTCAAATCAACATAAATTTCATCCATCTCATTCAGATCTTTAGCAAAAGTTTTAGCATTATGGTGGTCATAAGCTAATTTTTCTAAGTTATTTTTCAATGCATAAAGGCCAGCAGATGCAATTATGCCTGCTTGACGCATTCCTCCACCAAGAATTTTTCTTACTTTCCAAGCTTTTTGAACAAACTCTTTGGTTCCCAAAAGTACAGATCCAACCGGAGCACCCAATCCCTTAGAAAGGCAAACAGAAATTGAGTCGAAATGTTTAGTATATTCTTTTAGACTAATTCCACTAGCAATATGAGCATTCCAAATTCTTGCACCATCAAGATGAAATTTCAAATTGTTTTCTTTGCAAATTTTTGCCAGTTTATTGATATAATCGTTATCAATAATAGCTCCGCCATGGCGGTTATGTGTATTTTCCAAGCAAACCAAAGAAGTTTTTGGGAAGTAGTAAATATCAGGTCTGATTGCTTCTTTAATTTCATTAAGCGAAGGCATACCATCATTGCTTGGGATACCTTTAATCATAACCTGAGAAATCATTGCAGGGGCACCAGTTTCATAATAATAAATATGAGCATCGGCATCGCAAATAATTTCTTCACCCGGATTTGTATGAAGTTTTATACAAATTTGATTGCTCATAGTGCCGGAAGGAACATATAAAGCAGCTTCTTTACCAAACAAATCAGCAACATAATCTTGTAATTCATTAATCGAACTGTCTTCGCCGTAAACGTCGTCGCCAACAACAGCTTCAGCCATTATTTTGCGCATATCGGAATCAGGTTTTGTTACTGTATCGCTTCTAAGGTCGATCATTACACACCTTTCATAGATTTTTTGATATCTTTAGCTTTACCATTTCTAGGCACAAACAACATTTTTCTGATTAAAGTATCGACAGTAATTCTTTTTTCGATAGAATTATACATAGCCATATATTGGAAGCCTTCAGTAATCAGGTTTAGATGCATTTTCATAATATCGCTATTAGGATTGCTACCACCCATTTTATTCAACATTTCTGGAGGCATAGAAACAGTATCTCTGCCATTATAAAAGTAAGCTTGGCAGAAAAACATATCAGAACGATGATCGGGACCAAGCTTTGAAACTTTTTCTACGGCTAATTCTCTAGCAGCATCAAGAATCTTTAAAGAATCCAATTTATTGACGTCAACAAACATCATAAGGCTAGTGCCTTCGAGACTGGTTTCTTTGAACTCATCCACAACTTCATATTTAAAGCCCATAGGACCATTCATAATCAAATAAATAGCAACTGCAAAAACCACAGCTGTCGGAACAATAAATTTCCACATTTTACCCATAACACCCTCACATAATATTTAAAAATGATTGTCCGAAATAAGATGAAATCCAGGCACCTAATAGTCCCACTAAAGCAAAACTAATCGGTATGCTTAGATTATCATCAACTTTAAGAATATTTGATGCAGCTTCTGCAAATCCGGATGCAACAGCACCTAATGCACCGAATATAAAATATGATAATGGTGCATTAACTAAATATCCGATAGTTAATACTACCATACATGCAGAAACAATAAATGCAGAAGTACCTTCCCAAGATTTATTGAACAAAGGAGTTTTGCCAAATTTCCTACCGATTAATGCCGCGGCTATATCCGATATTATAAGTATGGCAAATCCTGTAACAGCAAGAATCTTTGGAAATATTAATATTGTAAGCACTGCCGAAATCAATACCCACGAAGCACCATTGAGTATTAACTTCTTTTTCTTTTTTTCATGCTTTCTTAGCATTTTGCCAAAGTATCTATAATATACTTCTCTCAAGGGTTTAATTCTTTTGGTAGCGATATCTAAAATTATTGCCAATAAGGCAAGTGGAATTAATATATTTAATGCAGTTTGTTTATCAACAAAAGAATATCCAATTGGAATAGATAATGAACATAAATGGATACTTTTTCGCAAAAGCTCCTGAGAGTAAGATATATTTTTTTCTTTCTTTATTTCATCTAACTTAGCTTCGTGCCCAGAGGATTTTGTGGTTTCTCCTTTAGGCTTTTGTCTAATCATTTTTTTGTTTTTTTCCTCTTGTTCTTTTATCATTAGACCAGCTTTATTATTTTTGTTTTATTTAATTAGTGCAAATTTATGAAAAGTTTGACAAATAAAGCTTATGCAAAATTAAATTTAGCATTGCAAGTTTTAAACAAAAGAGACGATGGTTTTCATAACATTAATACAATTTTTACATGCATAAATTTGTACGACGAAATTTCTATTAATCTTAGTGAACAACTTAGCGTATTCTGTGATATCGATTTAGGTATTCCACAAGAAGAAAATCTTGTTTATAAAGCTGCTAAATTATTTTATGATAATAATTTAGTTAATACTCCAATCGACATCCATATAAAGAAGCAAATTCCTTTTGGTGGCGGTTTGGGAGGTGGTTCGAGTGATGCTGCTTGCGTTTTGATCATGATTAATGAGTTTTTCAATCTTAATTTAAAATATAATACCCTTCATGATTTTGCATGCAAAATTGGTTCTGATGTTCCATTTTTCTTGCAATTCGGAACAGCAATTGGCCTATCGAGAGGTGAAAATTTAAAATATATTGATTTCAAATTAAAATCACATATATTAATTATCAATCCACTAATTCATGTATCAACTCCATTTGCTTACAAAGCTCTAAAAAGAACAAATTTAGCACCACCTAAAATAAATTTTGAAGATTATCTTTCTAAAGATATTGAGAAATGGAAAAATCATTTTTTTAATGATTTTGAAGATGCTGTTTTCGAATTGCATCCCGAAATCAAGATGATAAAAGAAAAGCTCTATGAATTCGGCTCGATTTTTGCTTTAATGTCTGGAAGCGGTTCAACTGTTTTTGGATTATTTGAAACCCAAGAAAAAGCTGAATATGCTGCTAAATATTTTGAAAATTATTTTACTAAAATATGTTTGCCATTTGATTAAGGTTAATGAATGAATATTATTGTTGCATCGGCAGAAGTTGATCCATTTGCAAAATCGGGAGGTCTTGCTGATGTAGTAGCAACATTGCCCAAAGAATGGCAAAAATATGGTCAAAATCCTATTGTTATCATGCCTAAATATGGGTTTATTAATGTAGAAAGATGGGGATTTAAACCTACATTTCTCACATTGATTGTTCCTATGGGATTTTGGACCGAATATGCACACTTGTGGTACGGCACTCTTCCCAATTCTGACGTTCCTGTATATTTAATTGAGCATAATGGCTATTTCGATAGGGATGGTATTTATGGCGATCCTGCTGAATTTCCTGATAATGACCGTAGATTTTTATTTTTTAGTCGCGCTGTTTTTGAAGCAGCAAAAGCTCTTAATTTCAAGCCTGATATAATTCATGCACATGATTTTCATACTGCATTTATTATGGCATATTTGAAAATTCATTACAAAAATGATTCTTTCTTTTCGAATACTGCCGGAATTTTTACTATTCATAACCTTGCTTATCAAGGTCGCTTTGCTTCTAAAAGCATTATGGATCTTTCGGGTATTCCTCAATCCGATTTTTATCCGGGATCTTGGTTTGAGTATTTTGGCGATGTAAATTTTATGAAGACCGGTATTATGTTTGCCGATAAAATCACTACTGTGAGCCCTACTTATGCTAAAGAAATAAGATGGGAATATTTCGGCGAGGGTCTGAATAATGTACTCAACTATCGGGGTGCAGATTTAATCGGCATACTCAATGGCGTTTATTATGATGAGTGGAATCCTGAAAATGATTATCAAATTTATGATCAATATAATTCAGAAAGTTTATATATAAAGCAAGAAAATAAATATAATCTTTTGTTTGAATCAGGGCTTCATGTCGAAGATAATCTTGACCTTCCTTTGATTGGTATGGTATCCAGATTGGCTGAGCAAAAAGGCATCGATTTGGTAATGAACAAGCTTGAATATTATCTTCAAAATAAAATATTCAGATTTATTCTTTTGGGAGCTGGAGAGAAAAAATATGAAGATTATTTCAATTATTTGAAATGGAACTACCCAAAAGAAGCACTAATCCACACAGGATATAATAATCAAATGTCTCATAAAATCATTGCTGCTAGCGACTTTTTCTTGATGCCGTCTAGATTTGAACCTTGTGGGCTTACCCAGATG
Source organism: uncultured Hyphomicrobiales bacterium (assembly GCA_964493035.1). Classification (GTDB taxonomy): domain Bacteria; phylum Bacteroidota; class Ignavibacteria; order Kapaibacteriales; family UBA2268; genus JAUQWR01. The sequence continues at coordinate 5,453 of CAZBNQ010000168.1, forward strand.
TATGCAATGAAATATGGAACAATTCCAATAGTGCGCCAAGTAGGTGGATTAGCTGATACTGTCCAAGAATATTCTTTTGATACCGGAGATGGCACCGGATTTTTGTTTTGGCAATATAATGCTGATGACATGGCTTATGCAATTAGAAGAGCTCTCTCAGTATATAAAGCAGAGACTCATTGGGATTTGATTCGCAAAAATGCAATGAACAAAAATTTCTCTTCTGCTGCTACTGCTATGGAATATCTTAAAGTTTTCAATTGGGCTTTAGATAAAGTTCGTTAATCAATATCATAAAAATCACTATGATCTTTTAAATGCTTTTTAAGGCTCTTATAATCAGGGAAAAATTTTGAAACCAATTCCCAAAAGTCTTTTGAATGATTCATATGTACAATATGGCACAATTCATGAATAATGACATATTGTCTTATTTTTTTGGGCACCATCATCAATCTGTAATTTAAGTTAATATTCCTTTTCGAACTACATGATCCCCATCGTGTTTTAGAACTGCTAATCTTGATTTGATTTACTTTTAACCCTAATATTGATGCAAAATTTTTACACTCATCTACTAACACTTTTTTTGCACTATACTTTAAGTAAGCCTTATATATTTTTTTTATTTGTGCTGGTTCCTCTTGAGCAAATACAAATTTATTGGCAATCATTTTAATTGATTTTTTTTGGTTAGGATCACAAACAATATCGTAGAGCTCACCTTCATAGACAATTTTTGTATTTGGAACAAATTGCCATTCAAAGGATTTTTTATCGATTTCTGCTAACTTAGATAACAGCCAATTTTTGTTTTTCATAACATAAAGATGTACGTCCTCCTTGGTATAATGCCGAGGAGCACGTACACTTATTGTTTTATCTTTTTTTATTTGAAGTGTTATTGATTTTCTATCAGAAA
>CAZBNQ010000169.1:0-6371 GCA_964493035.1 uncultured Hyphomicrobiales bacterium
TTAATTTTTTGAAAATAAAAAAAATTATGATTTTAATGATATAATTAGGAGGTTTCGGATGAAACGATTATTCGCATTATTTATCTTTGCGTTATTGTTCGGAATGTTATCTACAGCTAAATCTAATGCTCAATCATTCCAAATTGTTGATGTTCATGATTCTGTTTATTTAGATGATGAACAAACTTTCCAAGCTGAGGCTGAAATTGATTTTAAAAATGTTAGTTTCAATAAAGTTAAATTTAAAATCAAGATTATCATGACCAGCTTAGAAACAGGCCATAGTGCTGCTTTCTGTGCTGGCGATCTATGCTATCCCGAAAAAAAAGTTGATTGGGAAGCTCCTGTTGTCTTTGAATTTGATCCCGGACAATCTGCTAAAGAAAAATGGTCATATTTCAAAGCTTATCTTTATCCAAACGGATTTAAAGGTAATTCTATCGTTACCTTTAGAATGACTAATGTCGATAATCCTAATGATTATTTAGATGTTCCTCTTCATTTTTTCATTGGCTTATCCGGTATTAAAGAAATCGAACCTAAATTTTCAATGAACGTTTTTCCAAACCCTGCTCAAAATTTCGTGAATATTTCTTTCGATAATTTTGAACCTAATTCTATTATGATATACGATAATAATGGTAAGTTGGTAACAGAACAAATCATTTCTAATGAAAAATCTGCTAAAATTGATGTTGCAAATTTAGCTAATGGTAATTATTTCATAGTATTTAGAAAAAATAGTAATTTCTATTATGCTGATTCTTTTGTTATTAATAGATAGATAAAATAGCACTTTAGCACTAATTTGCTATAATATTTTGATTAAAGATGCCTGGCTTTTATTCTAAAGTCAGGTATTTTTTTATATTTTAAACATATGCCCATTAATCCTCGCATTAATATACTTTAATCATTATGATATAATCTCATTATTGATTTACGATTTAATCTCCAGATAGAAATTGTGCAAAACTGATTTATTTGATTTATAATCTTCAGTATGAACTAATTGAACTTTGTAATTTATCATTTATTATTGACCACTTAAGCATAAATACAGTTGATAGGCTGATTAAATATAAAAAAAAAAGCAGAACCTTAAATTTGATTCTGCTTTTATTTAATAATATAACATTTTATCTAAAAATTGGTGAGCTTCGTTTCTCAATCTTAAGATCTTCAAGCATTGATGATAGAATTCCAAATTTCAAATAGAAACCTCTGTTAAATCCAGTTGGAGTCCAAGTAAACAAAAGTTCCCAACAATGCATTTGTTTTGAAATATTTATCTGAGGAGTAAGCATTCGATTTTCAATAAAATCATATTGCATCGAAAGATTTGCCTTCCATGTTTTTGTCAAAGTCAGATTAAGGAATGCCATCAAGTTCAAATTTCTGGTAATAGGTTGATAAACAGAATATCTATTATAAGAAAAAGAAGCACTTAAATTTAAACTCCATGGCAGGTCAAATTCAGAGTATCCCGGAGTAGAATCACCAAACAAATCAAATGGCTCTTCTTCTTGATTGCGGGCATTAAATCGTTCGCCTAATCCAACAATAACTGTATCTTTAACTGCTGTCTTCTTTTTCCTGCGCGATTCTTCAAAATCAGGATTTTCGACTACAACTCCATTCGATGAGAAACTAGTGGAAAATGAAATATTGACAGAACTTAATCGAGCCAAACCTTTGCCTTCGCTCAAAAGATACTTGTTTATTTTTCTGCCCACAAAAGAAGTAGATGAGGTTTGAATTTTTGCTTCATCATAGGGTGTGAAGCTAGCATTTCCTGAAAAATTCAGAAAACCAATTGCAGGAGTTCTAAAACTAACACCAATTTCGCTCATATTCAAAGAATCAGCAGCAAAATTATATGAACCACTAAATGACAAATTCAATAATTCAACATTTTTATCATCCAAGGAATCGCCTTGTGCAATTTTCATCTCAAATCTATGATTATCATTATAATTCAATGTCTTAGACAAATTCGATGGAGCATGCATACCACCATCATTCATAAATCGAGAATATTCGACTTCTTCACCCTTAGCATTTTTATATCTACCATAAAAATTATACTTATCGGACGAGAAATCAGGTGTATAGTTAAATCCTAATGAAGGTTGATACACATGGCGCATTGCTTTTACCCCAAACATTTGAGGACTAATAACACCGAATATTCTTTTCTTATCATCAATTACACCATATAAAGTAGTGGACGCACGCAGCCCAAAATTCCACCAATATTCTGTATAGAAACCAGATTGTTCAGTTTCGACCACAGAAGAATCGCTTGGATTAAATGTTTTATTGATACGACGAAAATAATTATTAGCACCAAATCCAAATGATGGAGATATAGTAAAGAACCCAAATTTTGGTGATATGGATATGCCGGGCTGATGCGAAATCCATCTTCTGGTAGAATTTGTAAATTTATTTGCACCGTTGGTATCTAATTGACCTTGAGAATTATATTTTAATCTTTTATCATTATAATAATTAGCACCACCACTATAAGTCATTGATACGTCTTTCACCCACGAAAACCAAGAATCAGATTTAATATCCAACACTTTTCGTAGTGGATAAAAATTTGGAACTGAATAAGTAATTGGAATCGATTGGCTGTATTCTTTATTTATAATATTTTGATCTCTCTGATAAGAAATCGAAAAATTAGTTCCATTTTCGAAGCTTTTTGAATATGCGGCATTTGATGTAATATTTTGTTGAACTCTCTGAGTAACATTTGTTGAAGTATTTTGATAGAAATTACTCGAAGTGAAGTTTGTATTTACGTCAATTCTTTCATAAGGAGTAAGACTATGATTGTGTCGCATAGCAAAACTCCAGTTTGTTGTATATTTATCATCAGGATTATATCTTGTGTTTCCATATTGCAAATCAAAATAACCCGAAAAAACATCTCTCAAAACCCATGAAGTTCTATTCTTGATTAAATATCCGCCTTTAGTATAAATATCAGTTTTAATTTGAGTATCCCAATAATCAGAAGCAGCCCAATAAAATCCAAAATCTTGAAATACCACGCCCCTATTCTTCGAAAAATAGAAAGATGGTACAATGATACCCGATTTTCTACCACTTTGGCTAGGGAAAAATAATCCGAAAGGAATAGCAAAAATTGGCATATCCTCGACATAAAATATTAATGGATCTAAAAACACTCTATCTTTGGCAACTACTTTCATTTCGGGAGAGCCAAAATGATAGTGTGATTTGGGATGATCGCAAGTGGTGTAATATCCATCGCAAACAAACAATTCTACATCCGAAATTCTTTTGATTTTATCGCCATAATAAAATCCTTCGCCCATTTGAGTTTCGCCAGCCGCGATCAATCCTTTATTAGTCTTAAAATTATAATTGATTTCCTCACCATTAAAACTTTCACCATTATCAATAAACTCGGGAAAACCAATTTTTTTACCTGCAGAATCAGTCCCGGCTTTTGCTTTCAGTAAAGATTCTTTGAAAGATACTTGAATATAATCAGCTTTTAGTCCTTGCGATTTATAATCTAAAGTTGCATTTCCCTTAAGCATCATTATTTGCTTTTTGACATCAAATATCATTGTGTCGCGTGCAAAAAAAGTTACTGCAGAATCCAATCCTGATGGTGATTTTGAATAAACTATTGAATCTTGAACCTGCTTCACTTGCTCTTGGCTCGGCATTTTGAATGGTTCAGGCTTTTTTGTATCAAGTCTTGGTGATTCCGATTGCGAACTATCGGATTTGATTAATTGATTGCTATTTAATTTAAGTTGTTTAGCTTCTTGCGATAGTGCAATAATAGGTAAAAAAAGTAATATTAAAATAAATAATACTACTCTTTTGTTAATTTTATAAGATGTATATATTTTAGTTCTATTCTTCAATTTCATCCAAATTTATTATTCTTACACTTTTTGGTAATTGAAAACTAAATGGTTTTTCAAATTTATCAAAAATTTTATATTCATTTATCTCCAATTTTAGTTTAGTCTTGATTTCAGGAAACTCCACATTTATTTTTTTTGGCAAAAATGAATTTGAAATCTTTTCAAAGTCCAAAAACTCAGCTCTAAATATCAGTTTATTTTCCAAATCTTTACGCTGATATTGTAAAATTCTATCTTTAGCCTTATTAAATACGATAAATTCAACATAATTGTTGCGTTTATTGATGTAGATATCTTTATCTTTATCGGTAGAATATTCTTTTAATTCATCTTTTTTATTAGGTGTTTCGTTTCTCAAAATACTTAACAAATCATTATAATCAAGATTAATTCTTGCAGCAGCCTGCAAATTTTTAGAATTAGGGGAACCTTCGAAAGCAATTTTTTCAAAAATATTGAAATAAACGAACTTTTGGGGATTTGCAAATAGTTTGCCCAATGCAATCCCCATTGGTCCATTTAAATTTAACGCAACTGAATCGTAAGCAGCAATTCTAATAAGACCACTAGTCTGCACAGCGTCGTTTGCCATTTCGACAGTAAAAATTGTATTAAGCTCCAATCCATAGAAATCATTTAATCGAAAATTCAACTTTTCAGGTTTTTTCAATAACTTCAATGAATCTTTTTTAGTTTGCTCTTTTTGAATTTCTTGTGCAGAAGAGCAAGAGACAAACATAAAGCTTAATAAAAGTGTGATACAGACTAACCGCATATAAATTCAGTTCCTATTTTTATTCATAATTTTTAAGCAAATCTTCGAAATTATCTTTACGTCTAATTAAAGATAATTCACCATTATCGATCAAAACTTCGGCAGGTCTTGGTCTTGAATTGTAATTTGAAGCCATAGAATATCCATAAGCTCCAGCAGTATGGATAACCACTAAGTCGCCTTTTTCAATTTTTGGTGTAGGCAGATGTCTTGCAAAAATATCTGAATTTTCGCAGATTGGACCGCAAATTGTAGAAAACTGGGTATTAGTTTCTTTGCCATAAATAGTAATTTTATGATTTGCACCATATAAAGCAGGACGCATTAAAGTATTCATACCGCTAGTAAGACCTATAAATTTTTTATAAGCAGATTTGACAGTTGAAACTTTAGTGACAAGATATCCAGCATCTGCAATCAAATATCTGCCAGGCTCAAGATATAAATAAGGCTGACCAAAACCATATTTAAGGCATTTTTCGGTGAATGCTTCAGTAACTAACTTTGCAGTAAGTTCGATATCAAGCTCAGGTTCATCATCTTCATAAGGCACACCATAACCACCACCAATATCAAAATATTCAGGTTTATGATCTTTAAAAATCTTTGAAGCAATACTCATCAATTTTTCTGTAATTTCAGAGAAGAAGTAAGGTTCGAGATTGTTAGATCCAGTCATCATATGCACACCAAATCTGGAAATACCCTGAGATTCAGCATATTCGAAAGCGCTTTTGGCAAATTCGTATGGAATACCAAACTTTGCGTCTGCCCCACCGGTAGTAATACCTTCAAAACCACCCTTGCCTATACCTGGATTTATCCTAAAAGAAGCAAAATTTGATTTTTTATAATTTCTATATTCATCAAATGCATCAATCGAATCAAAATTGACTGTAACATTAGTAGATGCTAAAAACTGCAAATCATCTTCAGATTCGTAATTGCCTGTATAAATTATATCTTCATCAGCAAAACCAGCTTTCTGAGCAAGCATAACTTCGAATGGCGACGAACAATCTGCACCAGCACCCAAGGATTTAAATAATTTTAAAATCGCAAGGTTGCTGTTAGATTTGACTGAAAAGAACACTTTAACTTTAGGATAATTCGATTTAAACGCTTCAGAAAAACGTTTATAATTATCTTCGATTCTCTGTCTATCATAGACATAAACCGAATCGCCAAAGCGTTCAATAATCTCTCTTACGTCAACTCCTGCAATAGTATTCATTATTTTTCTCCTAATATTTTTATTATACAGCTAAATTTAGACGCAAAGCCACTTGTATAATTTGATTTGGCTAGCTCTAAACCTTTTTTGCAATAATTCTATCGAAATGTATTCCTACTTCTCTACAAAATCTTTCTTTATTTGTAATTGGAAGTTGCCATTCCGAATCATTTTCAACTAAGTGAATATTAAATTTCGAAAATATTTCCAATTCTTCTAGATGATGAACATGAACAACTTCCACGTCTGTAGCTAAGTACAATTCAGCACCTGGTTTCAATACTCTATATACTTCTTCCAAAAATGATTGATTAAACGCTCTACGCTTATGGTGTTTTGTCTTTGGCCATGGATCCGGAAATAGATAAAATATTTTATCGATTGATTCAGACTCGACAAAATGAATACCATTGGCAACAGAATGCCTAAGAATACCACAGTT
>CAZBNQ010000170.1:0-6370 GCA_964493035.1 uncultured Hyphomicrobiales bacterium
TTGATCATTTCAATTCTAAAATTATCAGGAATGGAATTATTATCAGCAATTTTGAAAGGAGATACTTTTGTAGGAATAATAAAACATCTATCTAAATCAAAATCCATAGAAATTTTATTTGCCATAAAAACATGTGCATTATGTATTGGATTAAAAGATCCACCAAAAATTCCAATTTTCATTTTTCAGCTCCAAAAAAGAATAAAATACAACATTTTCGCAAAATAACATTAAAATGGATAAAAATATCCGTTATTTATCAAGCAAAGCAAGATCCAATCAAACGTTTGAAAGTTTCTAAACAATTTTTCATCTTTTAGTTTTAGCTCTGCCAAAGTTTAAATTTAGTGGCACAAATAATTTATGAACAAATATTAATCAGTTTGAAATTTTAAAACTACTCGTACAAACGTTTAAAAGTCTTTGAAAATAAAGATTTGCAAGTTTTGTGAAAAAATAATCGATTAAAATTCATTTAATATTTTATTTGGAGTATTTTGTATTTTTTTATTAATTTGTACTAAAACGTTCGTTTGATCTTGTGTTATTTTTTTTAGGAGCCTATTTATGATTAAAACAGCTAACAAATTCTCAACAATGTTGTTGGGCTTAGCTATGGCATTTTCCGGCTTTTTGATGAGCTGCGAAGGTCCAGAAGGTCCTGCGGGTCCTGCAGGTGCAAAAGGTGATACTGGTGCAACTGGTAAAGATGGAAAAGATGGTATTACAAAATGTCAAGCTTGCCACTCTGATGAAGCAGCAGATGTAAACCTCAAAACTGCACAATACAATTTATCCAAACACGGAACTGGTGAAGTTTACCTCGAAGAAGCAGGTAGAATCGGTTGCGGTGGTTGCCACTCAGGTGATGGTTTTAGAGAAGCAGTTGCTCTTGGCAAAGATGATCCAGCATCATTAGCTACTTCAAAAATCAATTGCAAAACTTGCCATACAATCCACAAAGCTTACGATAGCACAGACTGGAAATTATCTTTCAGTTCAGCTTTCAATCTTCGTTTCAAAGGTTTAGCTGCTGATGCTAACGTTGATTTCAAGTCTGGTAACTTGTGCGGTAAATGCCACCAAGCTCGTACTTATACACGTACAGCTGGTGAAAACGATACAATTACAGCAGCTTCTTCAACATCTTCATATTCACGTTTCGGACCTCACTACGGTACTGTTGCTAACGTATTCTCAATGAAAGGTTTGAACAATATTGAAGGTAAAGAATTTACTGGTAACAATCCTCACGCTAACTTATCTAAAGGTTGCGTATCTTGCCACATGGGTAAAAACTCAACTAACCCAGCTGCTGGTGGTCACACATTCCAAATGACTGTTGCTCAAATGGGCGAACTTACAGAATGTAAGACTTGCCACTCAGCTGGTATCCCAACTGCTAAAGCAACTCAAATTAAAGCTTTATTAGCTGAATACAGACAACTTCTTATCAACAAGAACTTGCTTGATACTACTCAAGCTCTTGGCGAAGAAGGCTACAATGTATTAGGCGAATACGCTAAATTATCAGCTGTTGGCAAGAAAACTGCTATCAAAAAAGCTGACGGCGATGCTTTATTGAACTACTTATACTTAGCTAAAGACAGATCTAATGGCGCACACAACCCAGGTTATGTTCTGTTTATGCTTCAGAATGGTGTTGATTATTTGAAAAAATAATTAAATATCTTCTTGACTTTACAAGAGGCTGTAGATTTTTTTTCGACAGCCTCTTTTTTTGAAAAAATTATTAGCATTTTTAATTTATTTTTATTAATTTATTCGCAAATACTATTTTTTTTACTAATAAGAGTCTGTCTATGAAAAGAATCATTACTATTGTTGCGGCTTTGATACTATTGCCTCTGATTGCTTCTGCCAGACCGCAATATTCCATCCTACAGTCCTTTGGCACTAAATGCCAAAATTGCCATGTCGCTCCTAATGTCGGTATGCAAAGAACTAATTCCGGATGGATGTCGAGAAAAGACATTTCACTTATTAATCCTTCTACTCTTGGTATGCAAGGATTATTCGATGCTATCGGCGAATCCAATACTTTGTTTGATGACAAAGTTACTTATGGCTTGGACTTCCGTTATCAAACTGCTCGCTGGGGTAAACCAACTAAACAATCTGTTACTTATCCCCATTTTGAAGATCCAACTCGCGATACTACTATCAACTATACTAATCCCTATGGCACCGAACGCGATTACATGCTTATGATTCTTACTCCATATTTAAGCATTAAACCTATCGATGGTATAAGCCTCGAAGGTTCTTATAACTTTGCTTATGATATTGAAACTAAGAAAAGATACCCAGGTCAATTAGCTTATACTGGTGCTATTACTTTCAATCCAGGCGATTGGCTTCCTTCTTTGGCTGATTATTTGCCTTCTCTTAAAATTGGTTATATGCAACCTATGGTTGGTACCGACTGGGATGATCATACTTATATGACTCGCCAATTTGTTACTCCTACTGCTACTCCTCCTATCGTACCTTGCGACTATATTGAATTAGGTGCTCAGCTAGACTACCAAGCTATCGATTGGTTAGGTATTTCATTAGGTGTTTATGATTCTAAAAATTTGAAGATTATCACTCAAAATTATACTTCAGACCAAAACCTTTCAGGTTTGTTCAAAGTTACTCTTCATCCACCTGACTTCGGCACTGGCATTACTGCTTATTGCGGTGGTACTGTTTTCGTTAATGGTGTATTGAAATCCGATAATGGTTTGTATTTCAAAAATCATTACTTCTCTGTTCAAAATATTTTCTTCCATTTCGGTATGGCCGATAAATGGGCTGTTATGACCGAATGGATGCATACTATTACTAATAATGCCAGAGAAACAGACAACTATACTGTGGAACTTAACTATCAATTGACAGAACCTGTTATTCTTTATGCACGTCTGGAACGTGGAAATACAATTTTTGAATCTGCTAGAGGCAACATGTATTATCATGGTAATAAATATTCTATCGGTTCAAAATTATTCGTTCTTCCTTATATTGCATTGATTCCTGAATACAAGATTTATGATAGAACTCATGTAGACAGCTATTCATCACAATTTGCCTGCCAATTGCATATATTCTATTAATAGGAGATAAAGAAATGGAAAATAACAAAAATGAAAATAGAAGAGATTTTTTGAAATCGGCAGGTACATTAATGGGCTTAGGCTTATGTGGTTGCCTTGTCAGCTCTATTCTTACTGCTTGTGATAAAGATGAAGAGATTGCTGCTCCTCCTAAACCAAGTGGCGACTATCCAATGATTAAAATTGCTGATTATCCTGAATTAGCTAATGTAGGTGGCCTGGTCAAAACTAAAAATTTCTTAGATAAAGACGGCAAGCCTAAAATTTTGGCTCGTGGTGTATTCATTTTCAGAATTGCATCAGACAAATTCATTACTCTCGACTCTCTTTGCTTGCACAAAAGTGCTGATGTCGAGCTTAAATCCGGTGAATTAGTTTGTTCTCTTCATGCTGCAAAATTTGACAAAAATGATGGTAAAACTTTAGATACCGGGTTTGCCGGAGAAGCAGTTCCTCCATTAAGTATTTTTGGTAATATTTACGATCCTGTCGGCGGTACTTTGAAAGTAAAAGTTTAAGAATTATGAATTATTTTCAATAATTTTTATTAATTCTTATTCCTTGTTTAGTCATTGCTAAACATTATTTTTCAAACAAACGATTGAATTTTATATACTTATTATATTTAGTCATTTTTTTGTTTGTTTGAACTAATTAATTGATAATTTTTTAGTAACACTTTTTTTATTATATTTCGTAATAATATTAGTGTTAAGCTTTTATAAAATGAAAGCATATTTTTCTGGATAAATTTTGGGAGAAATAAGATGAAATTTAAAAATGTTTTGGTTGCTTTAAGCATGGTTGGCTTAGTTGGTGCTACAGCATTAACAAACGCTGAAGATACACCAAAAGATGGTAAAGCTATTTTCATGGAAGCAAAATGCGAATCTTGCCATAGTGTTGCTTCTTTAGGCATCGAATCCAAAAAGAAAAATCCTTTTGATCTTTCTACAGTTGGCAAAGCCGGCGATGCAGAATTCTTTGTAAAATATATGAACAAAGAAGCTGAAATCAATGGCAAAAAACACGCTATGAAGTTCAAGGGCAGTGAAGATGATCTTAAGATTTTGGCTAAATGGCTATCAGAACTTAAAGAAGAAAAGAAATAATTTTTTGTATTCTTAAGCTCATGCGGAACTGCTCGATTAGTTCGGGTAGTTCCGTTTTTTTTTAAACTACTATAATAAGGATAATAACATGTATTCGAAAATATCTTTACCTAATTTGTTATTATCATCTTTCATAAGCATTTTGTTTTCTGCAATCTCAATTTTTGCACAGTCAAACGACCAGTGCCTTAGCTGTCATTCTGATAATGACATCACTATGGAAAAAAATGGGCGTACTATTAAATTGACTGTCAAAAAACATGAAATCGCTAAATCTGTTCATTCCAAATTACTTTGTGTAAATTGCCATACTGGCTTCAATGCCGATGATATTCCTCATAAAACAGGCAAAATGGAAGTCAATTGTATGGATTGCCATAGTAATCCTAAATCCAAGCACATGTGGCATCCTTCTATGGCTCGTGCCAATGGCACCAAAAATTCAAGCCCTGATGTCAATTGTGCTAATTGTCATGGCTATCATAAAATTGTATCTCCCGGAGATCCAAGCTCTCCAATGAATACTGCCAATTCTACTGAATTTTGTGGTAAATGCCATGTTAATGAAAAAAAAGATCATATTCAGTCCGAACACTTCAGCCAAGCTAATGCTCATAATCCAAATTCACCTAATTGTGTTTTTTGTCATAAAAATCCTATTACTAAAGGCTGGAACGTTCAATCTTCAAAATTGAAAATTAATCAAGAAAGACTCTGCCTTTCTTGCCATATTCATAATGTTTCGCTCGAAAGCCAATATTCTAAATCTTTGGTTAATTATGAAAATAGTGTGCATGGCAAAGCTATTCTAAAAGGCAACCAAAATGCTGCTGTTTGTGTGGATTGCCACGGCACTCATAAACTTCAAAAAAGCACTAAACCCGATTCTTGGATTCACCAATTCAACGTACCTAACGTTTGCGGTAAGTGCCACGACAAAGTAAGCAATGAATATATGGCATCTATTCATGGACAAGCTCTCAAGAATAAGAATAAAGACGTCCCCGGATGTTCCTACTGCCATGGTGAACACAATGTGCAACAAGTTCCTGATGTGCCTCACGAAGTGTTTAGCAAAACCGGTATGAAATTTAATGTTATCGTCGATAATAAAATGGTTTTCTGTGTTGCTTGCCATTCTGACGAAAAATTAATGAGTAAATACAAACTTGCTACAATCGAAAAAGCGCATCAATGGATTCCTAGCCAAAAAGTGCATTGGGAAACTGTTCGTTGTGTCGATTGCCATTCATCGCATCAACCACCTAACTTGAGCCATAATATTTTGCCCCACGATAGGACTGTAAAAAAATGCGAAGAATGCCATGCTATGAACTCTATATTAATGACTACTTTGTATAGACACGAAAAACAACTATCTAGAGAAAAATATGGATTTATCAATGGTACTATCTTGAGCGATGCCTACGTTATTGGTACCACGCGAAATGTATACCTCAATGCCATTAGTATCGGTATATTCTTACTTACTTTGGCTGGTATTTTCACACATGCTACTTTAAGATTCGTTTCATCACGCAAAAGGAGAAAATAATGAAGAAAATCTATCTCTATCCTCTTTGGCTAAGGATTTGGCATTGGTTTAATGCTCTTTTATTCTTCGTTTTAATTCTTTCCGGCGTGAGTTTGCAATATTCTAATACTAGCTCTTTGCTTATGCCTTTCGAAATTGCAATGACTGCTCATAATATTGCAGGAATTACTCTTTCTGTTGTATTTCTATTTTATGTTGTTTATAATATTAGCTCTAAAAATTACAAACAATATATACCAAAAATTAAAAATGCTAATAAAGATCTTATTAAACAAGCAAGATACTACCTATATGGAATTTTTAAAGGCGAACCTCATCCTTTCGAAGTAGACGAAGATAATAAATTCAATCCACTTCAGAGGATTACTTATTTTAGTATAATGTTTTTTGGAGTGCCACTAATCATTATCACTGGTTGGCTTTTGATGTTTCCGGAACTTGCTCCAGAGCAAATTTTTGGTATGGGCGGTGTATGGCCAATGGCTTTATTGCACATTACTACCGGTTTCTTTCTTTCTTTGTTTTTCATTGGTCATATTTATTTAGCTACACATGGCGAAACCATTACTGCCAATTTTAAA
>CAZBNQ010000171.1:0-6351 GCA_964493035.1 uncultured Hyphomicrobiales bacterium
CATGAGCAGCAGAAGTAATTGTTCGGAATTTTTCCTCTGATTGAATCAATTGAGACTCAATTCTTTTTCTTTCTTCGATCTCCTTAGCCAAAATTTCATTAGAATCTTTAAGAGTTTGATTTATACTTTTTTCTCTTTCGATAAATCTGAAATAAAGGTGCAAAAGTCTTACTAATTCAGTATCAGTAAATGGCTTAATAAGAAAATCAATTCCGCCGGCAACAAAAGAGTTGTCAATTAATTCCTTATCAGGATTAGTAGCAGTGATAAAAATGATTGGTATATTAGCATAATTTTTTTGATTCTTAATAATCCTTGCAGTCTTAATGCCATCAACTTCAGGCATTACCACATCAAGTAAAATCAGATCAATGTGGTGGTTTCCTAACAAACGAAGTGCTTCGATCGAATTAGATCCTTCGAAAATAACTGCATCAAAGCTGTTTTTTATCATTTCTTTAATTTTAGTTCTTGCAATTTTGCTGTCATCTACTATCAAAATATTATATTTTTTCTTTTCTTCCATTGTCTGTCCCTCATTTATATAGTCAATTCTTATCAATAACGTAATCTAAGATTAGTTATTTGCTAAAATTATATATTATATTACTCTATAGTAACAAAACCTTTCCTAAAGAGTAAAAAAATTCATAATTTAAAGTTCAAATATTTTCATATTTCTTGAAACATTTGATACATAAAAATCGTATTGTTGATATTTATGGTTTTTCTATTATATAAAATTAGGGTTTATATGAAGAGATTACTTGCATTAGTACTCATTATTTGTGCTTCATTCTCTCTGAATGCACAAGAAATCGCAAAAAAACGCCTTGACGACAAATTACCTACAGATCCGAAGGTAACTCTTGGTGTTTTAGACAATGGAATTCGCTACTTCATCCGCGAAAATAAAAAGCCGGAAAATCGTGCCGAACTCCGTATCGTTATCAAAGCCGGATCAGTTCAAGAAGATGATGACCAAAAAGGTTTAGCTCACTTCATCGAACACATGTGCTTTAATGGTACAAAAAACTTTCCTAAAGATCAATTAGTAAAATTCTTAGAATCTACTGGTATTCGTTTTGGTGCAGACCTCAATGCAAACACTGGATTTGATAGAACTTATTATTTGCTTACTATTCCTCTCGATAAACCAGGTTTATTAGAACAAGGTTTCCAAGTATTGGAAGACTGGGCACACAATGTTTCTTTCGACAACACAGAAATTGAAAAAGAACGTGGCGTTATTCTTGAAGAATGGCGTTTATACCGCGGCGCTCAAGAAAGAATTCAAAAAATTCATCTTCCTGTTATGTTGAAAGGTTCTAAATTTGCAGACAGATTGCCTATCGGCGAACCTGAAATTATTAAAACTGCTCCTAAAGAAACTTTCCTTCGCTTCTATAAAGAATGGTATCGCCCAGACTTGATGGCTGTTGTGGCTGTTGGCGATTTCAAAAAAGAAGAAGTTGAAAATTTAATTAAAAAACACTTTGCAGGTATCAAAGCACCTGAAAAATTCCGTCAAAGAGAAGAATATCCAATTCCATCTCATAAAGAACCTCTTATCTCTATAGCTAAAGATAAAGAACTTCCTATGCCTAACGTTGCTGTTTTCTACAAACTTCCCGGCAGAGAAGAAAATACTTACGGTGGTTATAGAGCTGGTATCGTTGATAGACTTATTGCTACTATGATTTCTATGAGAATGATGGAATTAACTCAAAAACCAGAACCTCCATATCTTTATGCTGGCGCTGGTGCTGATGGTTTCCTAGCTGGCTTGAGAGCATTCAATGTGATTTCTGTTACTAAAACTGACAACATTTTGAAAGGCTTCGATGCTGCTTTCACTGAAGCTTATCGCGCTTATAAATTCGGCTTTACTAAAGGCGAACTCGATAGAGCTAAAAAAGAAATTATGCGCAGTATGGAATCAGCTCTTGCTGAAAAAGATAAAACTGAATCTGCTGCTTATGCTGAAGAATATTACAGAGCATTCTACGAAAACGAAGGTTTCCCGGGTATTGATTACGAAGTAGAAATTCATCAAACTTTCGTTCCTACTATTACTCTTGATGAAGTTAATGCTACTATGAAATCTTATATGCCAGACGAAAACATGGTTGTTACTCTTTCTGCTCCAGATAAAGATGGTGTTAAAGTTCCAACTGAACAAGAACTTCTTGCTGTTATTAATGGCGTTAAATCTAAAGATTTGAAACCTTACGAAGATGTTTCTACT
The DNA here is from genome assembly GCA_964493035.1 of uncultured Hyphomicrobiales bacterium. Lineage (GTDB taxonomy): Bacteria > Bacteroidota > Ignavibacteria > Kapaibacteriales > UBA2268 > JAUQWR01. Next base: position 2,249 of record CAZBNQ010000171.1, read on the forward strand.
GATAAACCTCTTCTTGCTAAAAAACCAAAACCAGGCAAAATAGTTAGCGAAAAGAAAACTCCTAACTTTGATATAGTTGAAATGACTTTATCAAATGGCGCTAAAGTTTATGTTAAGCAAACTGATTTCAAAAACGATGAAGTTCTTTTCAAAGCTTGGAGCAATGGTGGTACTTCTTTAGCAGACAATAAATTAGCTAAAACTGCAGAAATGGCTGATGCTATTATCGAAAACGCAGGCCTTGGCGAATTTGACATTACTACTCTTCAAAAAATGATGACTGGCAAAGTTTGTGGCGTTTCTCCTTTCATTTCTGAATTCCAAGAAGGATTCGACGGCTCAGCTTCTCCACAAGATTTAGAAACATTCTTTGAATTGTTGTATTCATACTTTACTAACCCAAGAAAAGATGATGCTGCATTCAAATCATTTATGACTAAACAAATGGAAGCTTTCCGCAATTCCAAACGCGCTCCTGAATCATTACTTCAAGATACTCTTATGGCTACTTTATATAACTACCACCCACGCTTTATGCCTACTACAGAAAATGATCTTAAATCTATCGATTTAAATAAAGCTTTCGAATTCTACAAACAAAGATTCGCTAATGCAGGCGACTTCAATTTCGCTTTCGTTGGTTCTTTCGATATGGCTAAACTTAGATCATTTATCGAAACTTATATTGCTAGCTTGCCAGCCACTAAAGAAAAAGAAAACTGGAAAGACTTAGGTTATAACTATATCCAAGGAAAAGTTAGCAAAGAAGTTAAAAAAGGTATCGAACCTAAGAGTACTGTCCGCTTAACTTTAAATGGCAAAATGGATTACAAACCTGAAGAACTTATTGCTTTCAATGCAATGATGGAAATCTTCAATATCCGCCTCCGCGAAGTTATTCGTGAAGAGAAAGGTGGTGTTTATGGTATTGGCGCTCGCCAACGCGTTAGCAAATATCCTACACCAAGATACTCAGTTAGCATTGGATTTGGTACTGCTCCTGAAAGAGTTCAAGAATTGATCAAATCAGTAAACGACGTTATTGACGAAATGAAAGCTAAACCAGCTGAAAAAGAAAACCTTGTAAAAGCTCAAGAAATTATGAAACGCGAATTCGAAAAGAGCCAAAAACAAAACGGCTTCTGGTTGAACGCTATCTATACTTCTGATTTCAATGGTTTGGATATTGCTCGCTACAACAACTACGTTAAAAATATTGACAAACTCGACGGAAACAAAATTCAAGAAATGGCTAAGAAATACTTAGACACTAAAAACTTCCTTCAAGTTGTTTTGAATCCTGAAGAATAGTTTTCTATTCTGAACTAATAAAAAAGCCCGAGCTATAAAAAAAATAACTCGGGCTTTTTGTTTATCAACCATATTAGTTAAGTGTTTTTTCTCCGGGATTCCAATCGCAAGGAGTCAATTTTCCGCTTTGCAAAGCTTCTAATACTCTCAATACTTCGTTTGCGTTTCTTCCAACGGCTTCAGGATGAATTACTGAATATTGAAGTTTGCCTTCAGGATCAATAATATATAATCCACGTAATGCATAACCAGTCTCTTCTTTCAATATTTCAAAATTCTTTGCTGTCTCTCTTGTAAAATCAGCCAACATAGGATATGGAAGATTTCTCAAGCCAGGATGTGATGATCGCCATGCTAAATGTGAAAAATGACTATCAGTCGAGCATGCTATTACTTCGCAATTTAATTTTTTGAATTCTTCGTAGTGATTGCCGAAACTTTCAATTTCTGTCGGGCATACAAATGTGAAATCAAGTGGATAGAAAAACAATACAACCCACTTGCCTTTGTAATCTTCTGATGATATTTTTTTAAATGCATTTTCTGGTGAAAATGAACTTGCGTCGCCGCCTACTAATGCTGTACCTTCAAATAAAGGTGCTTGTTGTCCTACTAATAATCCCATTATTTTCTCCATCTATTGGTAAAGTTAAACAATTTATTTGCTTGAACTAAAAAACATGAGTTAAAACGAAACCTCGATACTTATAGTGTTTCTAAAAAAAATATTTTCTAAATAAACAAAAGAATTTATTGCAAAAACAAGGTTAAATCTAAAAAAAATGCCTTGTAGAAAACTTTTTCTATAAAAATTTAATTGATTTTTTTGAATTTACGTAACTTCTTTGTAAATTTGCTCTCTTAATACTTTGAAAATTAAAATTAGATATATGTTTAATAATATTATTTTGGGAAAATTATGACAAAAGCAGATATTGTTGACGAAATAGCAAAAGCTACCGGACTGACAAAAATTGAAACAAAAGCAGTGGTTGACGGCGTGTTCACAAGCATAATCAATTCAATTGCTGAAGGCAAAAGAATCGAATTACGTGGCTTTGGCGTTTTCAAATCAAAAAGCAGAAAACCTCGTATGGCTCGTAACCCTAAAACTGGTGAGTTAGTTCCGTTAGAAAAACGTTACGTTCCAGTATTCAAACCATCACCTGAGTTCTTAAACAAAGTTAATGACTCAATGAAAGATAAAAACGGCGAATAGTAATAATATAAATATATGTTCAATTAATAATAACGGGGGTTTGTATGCCTTGCGGACGTAAAAGAAAAAGACATAAAATGGCGACCCACAAAAGAAAGAAAAGACTTCGTAAGAATCGCCATAAAAAAAGGAAATAGTTTTTCAAAAGTGCTTCGGATTTGCCGGAGCACTTTTCCTTTTTTTATTCCTTCCTATTGCTTCTGTATTAAATGTATCTTTATTTCTTTGATTGGATGTTTCTTGTATTGATCTGCAAAAGAACCGTTCCTGATTCCTACTTCCAAAAATCCTGAACTGCCTATATATACTAATGCTGCTCCTTCGCCTACATCGCTATATGTATTTGATATCCCATTTATACTCAAGTCAGCTATCTTAAATAATAAATTTTCGGATTCCTTCTTTAGCTTATCGCAAAATACTCTATCGGCTGTGCTTATTAAATTTCCAAACCTGTCTTTGCATATTATCTCTGCTTGATAGTAGGTCTTCGAAATTCTTTCCACTTTGAGATTGGATAATCTAATTATTTCGCTTATATCAGCCAACTCGCCTAGTTCCTTTATATCAGTGCCTTTAGACAAATGCCCGGATACTGGCGCAAACACATCTCTTCCATGAAATGTATTGCTAATATTTTCTAACAAAAATTTTTGATTGCTTATCTTGACTGCATACTGCAACTTATGCCTATCTAATATATACGAAAATATTCCATTATTTGGTCCTACCAAATACTTGTCGTCTGCCTTGAGAACTATTGCATCTCTTTGCGAGCCAACTCCTGGATCGACTACACAATTAAAAATACTTCCTTTAGGAAAAAAATCGAATGAATTCATTAAAGCAAAAGCAGCTTGTTTGATATTTTGTGGCTCTATATTATGAGTCAGATCTACTATTTTGGCATCTGGATTAATCCCTAAAATTACTCCTTTCATCAATCCGGAATAAATATCGGTATCACCAAAATCCGATAATAAAACTATTGGCGGATTTTTCATACAATTAAACCTCACTATTTATAAATCAATGCCCGTTTTTAAGAGGTAATTCTATTACAAATTTGCTTCCCACTTTTACTTCATTATCCAGCCAAATCTTGCCTCCATTGAGTTCGATCAATTCTTTGGCTATTGCCAATCCTAATCCAGAAGATGATTCGCCACCGGTGGGTTTTGCAGATAATTTCTTAAATTTAGAAAACATATTCAAACGATCGTCATCAGTAAATCCGGGACCTTCGTCTTGAAGCTCAAACCTGACGTACTGAGTATTTTCATATTCCTTCAAATCGATTCTTGCCCAAATATTTTTTTCTTTTGGAGAATATTTTATAGCATTACTTACTATATTATTTATTGCCTGAATCATCTTGTCATGGTCAGATTCTACCATACATTTCTTAACAGGGCCCATCTCGAAATGAATTTTTTGATTTTTACGTTCTGCAATTGGTTTATTGAAATCTATTACTTGAGCCACGAGCAAATTCAAGTCTATTAAATCTTTTTTCAACTTATAATTCTTAGTTTCGATTGCAGATATTTCAAGTATTTGATCGACCATAGTA
>CAZBNQ010000172.1:0-6343 GCA_964493035.1 uncultured Hyphomicrobiales bacterium
ATATATTACAAATTTCGTACCTTTTCCTAATTCACTTTCCAGTTTTATTTCGCCATTATGCAATTGTATAATATGTTTGACAATTGAAAGCCCTAATCCTGTGCCTCCGACTCGTCTGGAACGAGATTTATCGACAATATAAAAACGTTCGAAAATCCTTTCCATGTCTTCTTTAGAAATACCAACACCACTATCTTCAATAGTAATAATTGCATACACGTCATTTTTATCGACTTTAATATCAACAAATCCCTTATCTGTATATTTGATTGCATTATCAATCAAATTCACAAAGACTTGCTCTATCCTAAAAGCATCAATTTTTACTGTAGGATTAATTTTAAAATCTAAATTTATTTCGATATCTTTTTCTTTTGCTTTGGGAATAAAGATTTTTACAACATTTTCGATTAGTAAGTTCAAGTCGGCATTTGTTAAAAGCAAGCTAAAGTTTGTTTCTTCCAATTCAGCAAGTATCAATAAATCTTGAACAATATTAATTAATCTATCAGTGTGGCGTTTGATAATTTCCATATATCTTTCATGTTCGCCTTCGAGTTCATCTTCAAGGGTTTCTACAAATCCTTTAATAGCAGTAAGTGGAGTACGCAATTCGTGCGAAACATTAACCACAAAATCCTTTTTAATTTTTTCTAATTTTTTGAACTCGCTTATATCATGAAATAAAAATACAACTTCACGTTTTGATTCAATGTAGTTTGCGCTACACAAATAATATGCTTTGTTCAATTCTATCTCAGTATTAAAACTATTTTTAGATTGAACAATTTTGTAAAACATATCACTCAAGAATTGATAATCTTCGATCAATTGCCAATACAATTTTCCAATTAAATCATTTTTACCAATAATATTTTCAAAACCTTGATTGCAAAGAATTATTCTACCCTCATTATCGAGCACTACCAGCCCTTCTTGCAATGTAGAAATGATAGTATTCAATTCATCTTTTTTACGATTAACTTCAGAAAACAAACTTTTCAATTTTCCGGTCATATTATTAAAATTATCTGCTAATTCTTCAATTTCGTCGCGTCGATTTGTATTTACTTTAACATCAAAATTTCCGGAGGCAACTTTTCCAGATGCTAAAGATAATGATTTTAGAGGTTTGCTAATATTTTTGGAGAAAAATAGAGATCCAATAAGTGATAAAATCATAACAATGAGTGCAGATCTAATAATTTCGTAGGTCAAATTATCAGTAATTTCGTCAATTTCGCTCAAATATAAGCTCACCCTAATCATACAAATATTTCTATTGTTTTTTATTACAGGTATAGCAACATAGAGCATTTCTTGGTTAAGACTTTGGCTAAATCTAGTAGAAGTTCCAATATTATGTTTTAAAGCAGCTTGAATTTCAGGACGTTCCAAATGATTTTCCATCAATTTTGGATCTTTATCAGAATCGGCAACAACATTACCTAATGTATCAACGACAGTGATTCTGGTATTAATGCGTTTTCCAATTTTTTTAATATATAAATCCAATTGGTCGTGAGAATCTGTACCAATATGCTCAATAATTTGATTATGTAGAGTAATATTAAGATTTTTTAGATAATTAATGTAGTTATTAATATAGTCTTGGCGGATAGTTTGATAAGAGAAAAAAAGGATAAGACCTGTCAGTACCAGTATGACCGACAGGTATCCGGCAAATATTTTAGAAGAGAGTAATTTCATCAATTATTCTTCGAGTTTATATCCAACGCCACGGATATTTTTAATAAATCTTCCGGCTGGACCAAGCTTTTCTCTCAGATTTTTGATATGAACATCGACAGTTCTGTCTAAAACACCTTTTTCTTGAACGCCAAGGTAATCCAAAATCTGATCACGGGCATAAACCCATCCTTTGCGCTCAGCCAGCAATTTCAATATACGAAATTCTGTCGAGGTAAGCTCAATTTTATTTTTTTCGACAGTTACTTCATACTTTTGCTGGTCTATTTCCAAAATATCGGAAATCTTTATTTTTTGAGTTTTTTGAGGTTTTTCTTCCCTTCTCAAGACAGCTTTTACTCTTGCAACTAATTCCCGTGGAGAAAATGGTTTGGTTACATAATCATCTGCACCCAACTCCAATCCAAGAATTTTATCCATTTCGTCGCTACGAGCTGTGAGCATAATTACAGGAATGGAAGAATATTTTTCTTCTTTTTTTAGATACTTACAAATTTCATAGCCATCAGCATCTGGAAGCATCAGATCTAACACTACCAAATCTGGTACAGTCGATTTCAAAAATCTGAATAGTCCTTCTGCATCATTAAATGATTTGACTTTGAAACCTGCTTTTTGTAGATTTAATGATACTAATTCCACAATATCCGGCTCATCATCAACAACAGCTACTAACTTGGGTAAGCTGCTCTGGATTAAGTTCGAAATTTCGCTATTTGTTTCGTTTTCACTCATATTACAATTCTTATGTTATTAATTGTATTCAAAATTAATCTTTTAATGTTAAGATTATATAAACTTAACTAAGAATTTATGTTAATTTATTTAGAGTTCTTAATCCATTCTACAATATCAAGAATAACTTGTTTATTGACATAAGACTTTTTATCATAGTCTGATGGTTTTGATTTTCCTTCTGTTTCGGCAAATAAGTGGCTGAGTTTTGGATAAAGCTTAAAAGTAAATGCTTTGTCATTTCCAAATGCATCTTGCCATAATTTATAATCATCAATAGTAACTTGGTAATCGGTTTCACCTTGCAAAACCAAAGCTTTTTCAATTTTTTTCTTATTTTCTTTCATTATTTTAATTGGGTTATATTCTAAAAGATTTGCCCAATATTTTGCAGGAAGTCTAAGCAATAATGAGTCAGTTGGAGAATTTTCGGAGAATGATTCTGATTTTAAATAAGCAATTTGCTGTTCTACTTTCTTAATCTCTTGAATTTCAGAAAATTCTAAGCTACCATCAGATCCGAGTATATAATTATATTGGTCGAGAATCAATTCATATAATGGTCTGGCACTACCTGCTAAAAGAATACTACCCTTGAATCCTTCGCTTTTTTCAATAATTTTTGGCATCATATAACCACCTTGACTATGTCCGAGAACATATATCTGCTTAGGATCTATTTCTTGGATTGTAGAAGCAAATTTTACAGCTTCCACTGCATCATCAACTGTTTCCTTTTCAATAGTAAAGTTATTATATTCTTTACCAATGCGGCTTTGATAATATTTCGTACGTTTTTCGTATCTCAAAACAGCAATACCATTAGAAGCCAAGCCCAAAGCAATATCTCTAAATGGCTTATTTGGTCCAATAGTTTCATCTCTATCGTGAGGACCAGAGCCATGAACTAAAATAACGAGGGGAAATTTTGTGCCATTTTTAGGTAATGTGAGTGTAGCGGGCAATTGCCAGCCAATTTCGCCAAATTCTACATTTCTTTGCACAAATTTTGTTGTATCAACATAATCCGGCATGGAGTAGTCATAATTCTTTTTAATTGGAATGAAGAATAATCCTGCAACTTCCATTTTTTTGTTAATTGAAATTCGTGCATTCAAAGAATCTTTATCAGTATAAAGAATAATAGAATAAATAAAAAATTCATTAGACTTGATCTGCTCAGGTTTGCTTAAAGTATTGACTTTACCATATTTTACTTTGAGCGAGAGCCAAAATTCTCTTAATTTTTCAGCTCCAAGTAGTTTGACCATATTAGTATCGCTCATTTTAGAAGCATCTTCAAATTTTTCAGCTTTGAGTAAGTTCAAATATTCAAGAGCAATATCTTCCGGCTGCTTATTTTGCAAAGCAAAAGCGAAGCTGGAAGTTAAAACGAAAGCTACAAATAACAAAATTTTTTTCATAACAGTTCCATTTTCATATAAATAAAAAACGAAATGAGGCAATAGACGATAACCGCATTTCGTTTTGTGTAATATCACTTAATTAAACATCAAGATTTTTTACATATTGGGCATTGTGCTCAATAAATTCTCTTCTTGGTTCTACTTTATCTCCCATCAATGTTTGGAAGACAATATTAGCTTTTGCGGCATCTTCGATATTTACTTTCAAAAGAGTACGAGTTTCAGGATTCATTGTAGTTTCCCACAATTGATCAGGATTCATTTCGCCCAAACCTTTAAATCGTGAAATTACTATACCTGTTTTGCGTACTTCTTCGTTATCAAGTTCTTCACCTTCTTCGGTAATAACAGCAACTTTAGAGTTGGGGTTATCTTTTCTTAATCTTTCTATTGTTTCATTACGTTCTTGATCGTTATAAGCATAATGCTCTTGTTTACCTTTTTTAATTTTGTACAAAGGTGGTTGAGCAATATAAAGCATACCACGAGTAATTAACTCGCGCATAAAATTGAAAAAGAAAGTCAAAAGCAAAGTTCTAATATGCGAACCATCCACATCGGCATCTGCCATAAGAATAATCTTTCCATATCTTGATTTTTCCGGATCAAAATCTCTTTCTTTTCCGTTGCCATTACTATTATCGGCATCTCTCGATAAAGAAAAACCAGCACCAATAGCAGTAATAATAGTGCGAATTTCTTCATTTTCAAGAATTTTGTTAGGAGCAGCTTTTTGAACGTTCAAAATTTTACCTTTTAGAGGCAAAATAGCTTGAAATCTTCTATCTCTGCCTTGCTTGGCAGATCCACCCGCAGAATCACCCTCAACAATAAAGATTTCGCAATCTTCGGGAGTGCTCATTGAGCAGTCAGCTAATTTTCCGGGAAGAGTCGAAGACTCAAGAGCATTTTTTCGACGAACTAAATCTCTTGATTTTTTGGCAGCTATACGTGCTTCAGCAGCAGTATTTGCTTTATCGATAATTCTTTTGGCTTCGCTAGGATTTGAATCTAAAAATTGAGTAAGTTTTTCGTTTACAATTTGGCGAACAATACCTTCAACTTCGCCATTACCCAATTTAGTTTTTGTTTGACCTTCGAACAAAGGTTCAGGAACTTTGACAGAAACTACAGCAGTAAGGCCTTCTCTAAAGTCGTCACCGACTAATTGATTTTTGACTAGTTTATTATTGCTTGCATAAGCATTCATAGTACGAGTCAAAGCTGAACGAAAACCACTAACATGAGTACCACCTTCATGAGTATTGATATTATTGACATAACTCAATAAGGTCTCACTATATGAAGAGTTGTATTGGAAGCAAATTTCAACTTCAGTATTAAATTGCTCATCGCTACCGGTTACTAAAACTGGTTTAGTAACTGCAGTATTAGCAGAATCAACATAATTAACAAAATCTACCAAACCGCCTTTGTAATTATAAACTTCTTCAATATCTTCAATTTCGTCTTTGATTACAATATTAACCTGAGGATTTAAGAATGCTAATTCTCTAAGTCTATCAGCAACTTTATCAAATTTGAAGACTACAGTTTTGAAAATAGTTGGGTCGGGCAGAAATCTTGTATTTGTGCCTGTTTTGTTTGAATCACCCTTAACTTCGACACCAGTAACAGGAATACCTTCTCTATAGGTTTGTTGATAAATTTTGCCTTCGCGCTCTACCGTAACTGTCATTTCAGTTGATAGAGCATTAACGCAAGAAACACCAACACCATGAAGCCCGCCAGAAACTTTATAAGAGTTTTTGTCGAACTTACCACCGGCATGAAGAGTACACATTACCAATTCAAGTGTCGGAATTTTCTTTTCGGGGTGAATACCTGTTGGAATACCACGACCATCATCTTGAACAGAACATGAACCATCTGAGTGAAGAGTAACGATAATATTTTTACAAAAACCGGCAAGAGCTTCATCGATAGAGTTATCAACCACTTCATTGATCAAGTGGTGCAAACCTCTTTCGCCGACATCACCAATATACATCGCCGGACGTTTTCTAACTGCTTCGAGACCCTCGAGCACTTTGATACTATCTTCACCATAATGTGCTTCGTTTTTCAGTTCGAGTTCTTCAAGAGTTTTATTTTCCATTTATTCGAAATCCTAAGATATTAGTATTCAATTATATAAATCATACAAAAATAACAATTTTTTAGCGAATTTTTAGTTCAATTACTGTATTTTTGCCAAATTTTTCATTAATTTTTTCCACAATATTATTTTCTCTAAGCTTTATTTCGGCTCTCCATGAAGAGCTTTCGCAAGTGATATAAAGCATTGAATTTTCTAGCTTTTTCAGTATGATATGATTAGCAGCAGCTCCAAAATATGCATTAGCATTATTTCTGATCCTTTCGAAAGTAATCTTCTCTCCCCAACCCTGATTTTCTATGATTTGTTGGAGTACATTTCCGATTGTTTGAGCTTCTTTTTGTTTCTTTTT
>CAZBNQ010000173.1:0-6336 GCA_964493035.1 uncultured Hyphomicrobiales bacterium
ATTCAAAGGAGTTACCTGATGAAACGAATTTTGCTTTTATTAACAATTTTAATGGCTGCATTTCCAATAAAATCGCATGCTGTTGTAATTGATACTTTATGGACAAAACATATTGGTATCCCAAGTGTGGGTACTTTAAGATTCGTAAATGACAGTATGGCAATTACATTCATAACAGATGATGCGACTAAAACAATTAAAATTAGCTCTTTAAATATTAATACAAAGGTTTTAGAGGAAAAATTAACTTTTCCTGCTCATGACTCTAAATATTTTTCCGTCGAACAATCAAAAGACAGAAAATACATTTTGTTTAAACCATTTAAATATCAAAAAGTAACATATATTATAAAAACTAATCCTATACAACTGTTTGATTCAATATCATTTTCAAGCTCAGGTGAGACATTTGTGTCAACAAAAGATTCAATCTGTTACATAAGAACTTATGATAGCATTGGGATTAATCAGTATCAAAATAAATTATTTGAGTATAATTATCTTTCAAAAAATATTATCAGATCAAATAACTTGCCATTCGAGTCTTACTTTTATTGTTTTGTACCAGCAAGCGATTCTACTGCAATTGTTCAATATGTAATGGAGGAAAAAGGCAGTAAACCTCGAAGTTATGTAAATTGTGAATGGATAAATTTAAAAACATTCACTACAATAAGAAATATATATAAAACATATACAAATGATATTGATTATTTTGATATAACAGTAAATCCAAACGGTAAAAACTGGGTAGCCAAAAAAATTATAAAAGGTGATGAAGGGAATATTGTAAATCCAATTGAGGATATTGTAACAACAGATATAATGAGCACAGAAAATGATTCAGTTTTATATAGTATAAATGATTTATTTAATACAATGTATTTTAATTCAGGGGATTATTTAATAGCAGATTCCACAAATGTAGAAGTAGATGAAAACGACAACATTTATAATCACACATTAATAATTGACTTAAGTACAATGACTCCAGTCTATTCAATAAGTGGATACTATCCATTTTTAGGATTTGATGATATTTGTCCGGATGATAGCAAATATATTTCCGGAACAAGTTTTGCGAATTATAGTGGGCAGGCTTTAATATGTTTGAATAAAATTGATTGGACAAAAGTATCAAGAAAAAAAACAGTTAGCAAACCAATTCTATTCCCAAATCCAACAAATGGAATACTACGTTTGGATATGTTAAGTAATGAACTGGTTTATGATAAGATTGAAATAATTTCATTATCCGGTGAAAAAATACTTGAATTTATTCCAAATGAAAGCAAAAAAGAAATTGATATAAGTGATTTGCCTAAAGGCATTTATTTTGTAAGCTTTATTACGGGAGCTAAGTTAGTCAATTCAGCTAAACTGATAAAGGAGTAAAATAAATCTTGAGGGGTGGATTCTTAAAAATACCTTAAGAGTAAGAATATCCACCCCGCCCGACTGCGTCTGTCGATCCTCAAGAGGGTAATAAGAAAGATTTCAATTTGTATTTTTAATTAAAAAAAGAAATAAAAATATATAAAAAAGCAGTGAAGAATGAGAGCAGGAGCCAATTCCCCTCATTGAGGGGTGTCTGCCGAAGGCAGACGGGGTGGACTCTTAAAATTCCCTGAACTGAAGAATATCCACCCAGCCCGACTGTGTTGGTCGACACTCGAGGGTAATAAAGACGATTTCAATTCATAAACTACAAAAATCATCCACCCCGCCCGACTAAAGTCGGTCGACACTCGAGTGTAATAAGAAAGATTCGTACATTGATAAGGGTGTCAAGCGAAGCTTGACGGGGTGGATTCTTGAAAATACCCAAAGCAGAAGAGTATCCACCCCGCCCGACTGCGTCGGTCGACACTCAAGAGGGTAATAAGACATTTTCAATTTATAATTTTTTGTTATTAATTTATAAAAACATTAAGTAAAACCGGGAAGAATTAGTGCAGAAGCCAATTCCCCTCATTGAGGGGTGTCAAGCGAAGCTTGACGGGGTGGATTCTTAAAAATGCCCAAAACTGAAGAATATCCACCCCGCCCGACTGCGTCGGTCGACACTCGAGGGTAATAAAGACGATTTCAATTCATAAACTACAAAAATCATCCACCCCGCCCGACTAAAGTCGGTCGACACTCGAGGGTAATAAGACGGTTTCAATTTCTAAACTACCAAAATTATCCACCTCGCCCGACTAAAGTCGGTCGACCCTCAAGAGGGTAATAAGACGGTTTCAATTTCTAAACTACCAAAATTATCCACCCCGCCCGACTAAAGTCGGTCGACACTCGAGTGTAATAAGACATTTCAATTCTATTATACTAATCTATCAACTCGACACGAAATACGAAAAAAATTTTAAAAAAAAAGCTTTAACCAGCCAAAGGCTAATTAAAGCTTATACTAATAAATTTTAAAAATTAGATTTGAATTGTATCAGCGCGGTCAGGACTTAGCGATACGATCGTAATCTTAGCTCCAGTGTACTCTTCGATAAATCTGAAATAAATTTTAGCTTCTTCCGGCAAATCTTCATAGGTTTTGATGCCATTAAGTGGTTTTTCCCAACCTTTGAATGATTCGTATTTGCAGGTGATATTATCTAATGATTTGATATCGACTGGGAATGATTTCTGTAATTTGCCATTTATTTCATAACCGGTACAAACTTTAATTTCAGGTAAAACTCCTAAAACATCGACTTTTGTCAGAGCGATTTCAGAAATACCATTAATCATTACAGAATACTTTAAAGCAACGAGATCAAGCCAACCACAGCGACGAGGTCTGCCGGTAGTTGCACCAAATTCCGCTCCGGTTTTACGTAATAATTCCCCGGTTTCGTCATTTAGTTCAGTAGGGAAAGGTCCATTACCAACTCTAGTTGAATATGCTTTGACGATACCAATGATTTTATTGATAGAAGTTGGAGGAATCCCCAAACCAGTGCAAGCTCCACCGGAAGTAGGATTAGAACTTGTAACAAAAGGATAAGTGCCATGATCTACATCGAGCAAAGCGCCTTGAGCACCTTCAACCAATATATTTTTGCCTTCAGCAATTGCTTGGTTGAGAAATAAAGTAGTATCAGTGACAAACGAGTCTATAGTACGATCGAAATTGATGTAGTGGTTGACAGTTTGTTCGATATCAATTTGTTTATAATTATAAATTTTTTCAAGAATATTATTTTTTTCGGCAAGATTGTCTCTAAGTTTTTGTTCAAAACCTTCTTTATCGAGCAGATCGACAATACGAATGCCAGTTCGAGTAGCTTTATCAATATAGCTTGGACCGATACCACGGCCTGTAGTGCCGATAGGCTTGCCGGGAGCGTTTTCTCTGGCTTGGTCTAAATGTTTATGATAAGGCATGATTAGATGAGCTTTGTGGCTAATAAATAGACGACCTTTGACATCAATACCATGTGAGGAGAGCATATTAATTTCATCCATAAGAGCTTCAGGATCGATAACAACACCGTTGCCGATCACGCAAATTGTTTTTGGATGTAATATACCGGAAGGAATAAGATGGAGAATGTATTGCTTGCCGTCGATAACAATTGTATGCCCGGCGTTTGCTCCGCCTTGATATCTTGCAACAATATCTGCATTTGAGCTTAATAAATCGACAATTTTTCCTTTACCTTCATCGCCCCACTGAGAGCCGACTATGACTGTTACACTCATTAGTGTTATCCTAATACTATTTATAATAAAAGGGATATACTCGCAAACTTTTTAAGTTTTGCATAGTTCCGGAATCAAATTTACAAATTTTTTTTCGAGTATTGAAATTTATCTTTTAAACATTTATGAACATCAACATTTATTATTAATCAATGTTGATATATGCTTTGTTCAATCAAACGATTGATTTTTAATGCGATGCAAGTGAGATTGTGAATAAATACTAATCAGTAAATAAATGTTTTATAGCCGACGAGTTATATAAATAAAAGGTAATATATTAAAAATAAAGAAATTAAATAAATTGTTGTGATTATTTTCATATAAATTTGTTATTTTAATGTAATAAAATTAATTTAAAAAAAATGTTTATATTTAAGCACTTTGGAGGACAAATGAAGTTAAAGTTTACTTATTTATTTTTGTTTAGTCTAATATTATTGGCATTTTCGGGTTTGCGACTAAATGCAGCCGAAGATGAAAATGAGATTAAATCTAATCTACCCAAGTTATTAGGAGCAAATACTGCCGGAAAAGAATTTTGGTTTTCTGTGCCGCCTTGCTACGAAGAAGGCGCAGATCCCGGAAGCTTTGTTAAGGTATTTGTTACATCTCCTGCAAAGACAAAGGTTACTCTCGAAGTACCATCAATTGGTTATGTTCAAAATAAAACAACAATTGCTAATGATGTAATTGAATTTAACTTGGGTCCAGCAGTTGCGCAATGTTTCGTGCATAGTGGCTCACAATCACCACCTGTGCCTGAAAAAGTTTATGAAAAAAGAGCTATACATATTTATGCAAAAGACCCATTAGTAGTTTATGTTGTAGTAAGATATTTAGCTACATCAGATGGATTTTTGGCTCTTCCAGTAGCTTCACTTGGCAATGAATATATTGTATCTTCATATCCTGATATGAATATCATGTATTCCAGCTACAAAGGCTTTCCAAGTATGACTACTGTGACTGCAGCATTTGATAATACAAGAATGAAATTTACTTTGGGTGGAGCTACTGCAGGCCATACAGCCGGTGGTATGAATCCAGGCGAAACAAAAGAATGGCGTTTGGATAAGGGCGATGTTATCGTTTTCATGTCTGAAGGTGTATTGGGTGTTGAACCTGATTTGTCTGGTTCAAAAATCCGCGCTGATAAGCCAATTGCTGTTGTTTCTGGCAATCACTGCGCAAATATCCCAACAACAAATAGATGGTGCGATTATATATGTGAAATGGAAATTCCAACTTATACTTGGGGCAAAAATTATCATGTTGCTCGTACTATAAACAGAAAATATAGTCAAATAGTAAGATTATACGCAAAAGAAGCTAATACAAAAATATTTAGAGATGGGAAAAGTTTAGGTGTCATCAAAAAATCCGGCGGTGTGCTGGGCGAAGGATTTCTCGAAATGAGAATCAACAATGTCAATGGTGAACCTAGAGACGCTTTGTTCAGTGGTGATAAACCAATCGGCGTAACGTTCTATAACCCAGGTACAGAAGAGGATAATAGTACAAACCTTAATAGTGATCCTTTTCAAATGGTTATGACACCAATCGAACAGTATCAAAAAGAAATTACATTTTGTACTCCTGCCGTTCAAGGCGGAAAGCGCTTTGCAGAAAACTATATTGCATTGGTGTTTGAAGCATTAAATGATGGTACTATGCCGGATGAATTGGAATTTGCATCAGTTTCGGGTGGTGAGTTTCAGTGGGAAAAAGTTAAAAATAAAACTCCTATGCATAGTAATGTATTCCCTGTGGATGTAAACAATAAGAAATATGGTGTTGTTACATTAAAACTTATGAAAGATGGTGTCTATAAAATAAGATCAGCAAAACCTTTTGCTTGTTATTCCTATGGTTTCGATTATTGTGATTCCTATGGTTATCCGACAAGTGCTGCTCTTATGGATTTGGAAACACCAGATACTTTAGCTCCAAGACCAACATATACTTTCGATTGCGAAGGTAATACTAATGGTTATGTTTTAGATTTCCCATCTGTGGATTCTGTTAGAAGTAATCTTTCAGATATTTTCTTGATGTCTGATCTTAGTTTCAACTATGAATTTGATTATGATCCTTTTGTTCCTGGCGAAACTAAAGATACTAAATGGAGACTTAAAGTTTCTGATTTGACTAAAGATGCTCGTGCTGTGATTCTATTCTCCGACAGAGCTGGTAATGATACTACTATCATTATTAACTATTATGCTACCCAAATTGCAATTGTCGATAAAAAGAATCATTTGGGCGATCATAAACTTGGTATCGGCTCAGAAAAAAATATTTATATTAAAAATGAATCGAAGACAAGTGATGTCCTTATTGGTAGAATTCAATTAGCGAGAGCTAATCAAGGATTTACAATTAAAAACTTGAGCTCTTATACATTCCCACTAACCATTAAAAAACAAGATTCAATTAAATTGATTGTTGCGTTTGATGCAGCAAAAACTGGATACTTTACAGATTCAATATATGTAGCAGACTTCCAAACACAAGGTTCTAAAAAAGAATGTTTCGTGTTTGGTGCAAAAATTGAAGCCTCTGTTGGTAATCCATTAATTGAAGTATCTGATATAGATTTTGGACAACAATTGGTAGGCTTACCATCTTCAGCTA
>CAZBNQ010000174.1:0-6279 GCA_964493035.1 uncultured Hyphomicrobiales bacterium
AAAATGATTCGTAAGCTAAGTGTATTATATTAAATTGATTAGCAAAAAAAAGAACTGATGCGCTATCAGTATCTGCGAGTCCAACTTTATAAATAAATTTATACATAAAATTCTCCATAAATAATACCGCAAGATAATATAAACTTTAGAATATTTCAATTTTAAAAAAGTTTTTGTAAATTGCATTATATGTCCCCGGGGTGAGACTTCAAAATGAAGTTTGGGGGGAATTATTGACAATTCAAATACTTAAACCTATGCTGTTCAATACATGAATAGCAGATGGATATTTGTGTCTTTATACCTCGGCACCTCGGATTTGCTAATAAATCCGGAGTTTTTATGAAGCGCTATTTGTTCCTATTGGGACTATTATTTACTTTTGCATCTTGTACAGATTCTTCAAGTAATCCCAATGTTCCGCCAAAAGAAGATCCTAAGCCCAAGAGTATTCACATTGCATTAGGTGAGCCAAAGGATTCTGATCCTGTAAATGACTACGTCGTAATGCGACCTCAATATGTTTTTAGCTACGATCATTTTACGAATACGACTAATTGGGTCGCTTGGAATTTAAACGCATCTTGGTATGGCGATGTTGAAAGATATGATGGAAATTTTATTTCTGATACTAGCCTTCCTAAAGATTGGACTCTTATTAAACATTCTGATTATACTAATTCCGGTTATGATAGAGGCCACATGGTTAGATCAGAAGAACGCACAAAAACAATCGATGATAATAAATCTACATTTTATATGACTAATATATTACCACAAACTCCAGACCTAAATCGTGGTGTATGGTATGATTTCGAACTTTTCTGTGAAGATTTATGCAAAAATCAGAAAAAAGAGTTGTTCATTGTAGCCGGTGGTGTTTTCCATTCAAATAAAACAATAAATGGAAAGCTTAAAGTGCCGGATTCTTGTTTCAAAATCGTAGTTGTTCTTGAATCTGGTCAATCTCTTAAAAATGTAAATAAGAATACTACTGTCTATGCAGTGATGATGCCTAATATTGATGGAGTTCGCAAAGACACTTGGGATAAATACAAAACAACAGTTGATGCTATTGAATCGTCAACCGGATATGATTTTTTGAATGCAATTAGCACTGAAATTCAGGCAACTATTGAAAGTAAAAAATGGTAGAAAAAGTTGATAAATATTATCAATATGCGTTAATCCTTAGTTTTATTACTGTATTTTATAATATTATTGAAGGATTAGTATCAATTTACTTTGGGATAAATGATGAGACAATTGCACTATTTGGTTTTGGTGCCGATAGTTTTATTGAAACTATTTCAGGAATTGGTATAATCCATATGGTATATAGAATAAAGAAAAATAAAAATAGTTCTCGCGATAAATTTGAAAAAACAGCTCTTAAGATCACCGGTGCAGCATTTTATATGCTCACCGGTTTGCTTTTTATTAGTGCCGCTTTTGCTATATTTTCTAATCATAAACCAGATACAACTTTTTGGGGAATTATAATTTCCCTTATTTCAATATTATCTATGTTTTTGCTCATCAAGGCTAAGATTCATGTTGGTAAGAAATTAGATTCTGATGCAATTATTGCTGACGCAAATTGTACTAAAGTTTGTTTATATATGTCTGTTGTTCTGTTGATCTCCAGTGGGATGTATGAATTATTTGGCATTGCTTATTTTGACTCGATAGGTGCTTTGATCTTGGCTTATTTTTCATTTAAAGAGGGAAAAGAGTCATTCGAAAAATCAAAATCAAATGCTTATTGTTCTTGTAGTTCCTGCCACTAATTAATCGCAAAATAAAAAGTATAAATACCAATGAGTGAAATTATTAGTGTTGCTATACTAATTAATATACTACGAGATTTTAACTTTGCTTCATAAGCCATATCGAAATCATAGGCATTTGAATAAAATGCTTGCTTTTTTATTGAGTTGTTTTGTTTTGCTAATTGATTAATTTTTTCGGCAATGTCTTTAGCTTCTTGAGATTTATGATTTGGTATGGGAATGCTTATCTCTTGAATAGTATCTCTTCTCTTATATTTTGCTTTGTAAGTAATTGATAAGAAATTGATCGAATCCTGAAGTATAATTTCGGACGATACCAAAGGAGTATTAGGTTTATTATATCTATGAATATTGTAATCAAAATATACACCTGATTCGCTTATAAATGCAAATAATGGGAATTTTGACTTATAATTATAGGCAAATTTTGAAATAATAATTGCTGAAAGAGGTATTAATCCAATCAAGATAAATGTGATGATTCCAGTTGAAATAAAATCTTCGTCTCCAATGATAAATGGAATCAGAATTACTAAAGTGATTCCCATCAATACTAATCCAATACCTTTGCGTGTCTTTTGATTGTCTTTAAAAATTGCTTCTCTAAATGCCTGGCTTTCGTATTCTGAATAATTCCATTTAGCTAATGGTAAAGAACTTGTTGTTTGCTTGAAATAAATGCTTTTAATCCAATAATTTAATGTCATCGCAAAAGCAATTGTTACAGTTATGACAAATAGAATTATATAGAGTCCCTCGTAAGAATTATCCTGCATTATTAAAGGATTTGATTCAAAGCCAATAAAGTTTACTAATATTCCAATAAAAATTATCAACCAAGTAAGTGATAAATACTTATAATGATTAACAAAAATTTCCATAATCAGGCTCAAAAATTAATTTTTTTAAAGACAAATTTTTATTACATTTCAAAATAGTAAGTATTCCCGAAATAAAAAATAGAATAATACGAACTTAAATAAAAATTTAAGGAATGATGATGCACGGACTTCTTGATGAATTGGCAATAATATTTTTGATTTCTATACCGGTAGTTTTCTTGTTTAATAAACTAAAAATACCGGCTATTGTGGGTTTTCTATTGACTGGTATGATTATCGGTCCTTATGGGTTGAAGCTGATTGGCGAAAGTACCCGAGTAGAAACTCTATCTGAAACAGGAGTTATTCTGATAATGTTTTCAATTGGTTTAGAGTTTTCATTAAGTAAATTAGCCAGAATCAAAAAGATAATTTTCAATGCCGGTTCTATTCAAGTTTTCGGTACAATTGTTCTAGTATTCCTTAGTTTTGTTTTGTTTGGTAAAGGATTTTCTCAGTCAGTATTTTTTGGTTTTCTTATTGCATTGAGTAGCACTGCTATTGTGATGAAAATGTACCTTAGTAGAGCCGAAATTGATTCACCCCAAGGAAAAATTGCTTTAAGTATATTGATTTTCCAAGATTTAATCGTACTTCCTATGTTTCTTGTTACTCCAATTCTATCTGGAGCAAATTCTGATTTGAGCATGGGATTAATAAAATTGCTCCTTACCATTATTGGTATTGCAGCATTTATATTTATATCCATTAGATATGTAATGCCTTATATAATTCATAAAATTGCACAAACTCGAATAAAAGAACTATTTTTTATTACAATACTTGCCACTTGTGGGTTGATTGTCTGGCTTTCTGCACTCACTGGATTATCATTAGCTTTAGGTGCTTTTATTGCCGGTCTGATTATTTCCGAAACTGATTTTAATTACGAAGCTTTGGGCTTTGTCGAACCATTTCGAGATGTTTTTGCTTGCTTTTTCTTTATATCAGTAGGTATGCTTCTCGATACTACATTCCTCTTCAATAATCTTGTTTGGGTTATAATCCTTATTTTATTAACTTTGATAGTAAAGATAGTTTCATCCTATTTTGCTTCAAAGGCAGTTGGAGCATCCATTAGAGTAAGTATAATTGCAGCATTTAGTTTAGCGCAGATTGGAGAATTTTCGTTTGTACTTTCCAAACTCGGTAGAGATATGATGCTATTAGATGATTATTTATATCAATCATTTCTCTCAGCCTCAGTCTTAACGATTATCATAACTCCTTTTATATTCAATCTAGGGTATCATTTTTCTAATAAATTCTTGATAAAAGAAAATGAAAAATCTAAGGATAAAGTAGAAGATAGCGATAAAATCAATCTGGAAAATCATTTGATTATTATCGGTTATGGTATTGTTGGTGCTAATATCGCTAATGCTGCTCGATTTGCAGGTATTCCTTATATAACAATCGAACTTAATCCTGAAACTGTTAAAACTCAGCGACAGATGGGCGAACCTATAATTTATGGCGATGCATCCAATGAGTCTTTGCTTCACGCTGTAAATATAGAAAAAGCCAAAATTGTGGTTTGCACAATTCCTGATACTTTTGCTGAAAAAATAATTACCAAATCAGTAAAATCAATCAATCCTAAGGTCAATTTGATAATTAGAACAAAATTTTTAGGGAATATGCAAGAGTTGATTAATTTAGGAGCAGATTCAGTGATACCAGAAGAGCTTGAAACTTCCGTCGAACTTCTTACAAGAGTATTGAATGCTTATTTGATACCACGAAATGATATTGAATTATTTATCGAAAAAATAAGACATGATAATTACAAAATGTTGAGAAGCAATTATGCTAATATTCCCAAAATTGATAATATTCTAAAAGAAAAAAATTATGATATTAGTTCTGTTAAGATTTCAAAAAAATCTGTTTTAATTGGTGATAATATCCAAGAAAGTGGATTGAGAAAGAATTTTAATATTATTATTTTGGCTATAGAAAGAAATGGTGAATTAATACCTAATCCTGATTATACAACTATACTTGAGGAGAGCGATATTCTAATCCTTTTCGGGGAAAGAGAAATGCTCAATCTTGCTTCTTTATTATTTATTGAAAGGGACTAAACAGCTTCGGAGCTAGGTTTGTTGTCTTCAACAACTACAACTGTTGCTGTAGCAGTTGGTTCGATATTTACTTTAGGTTTTCTTGATTTAAATCTCTTCTGATCGCCAAGAGGAAGAGCCGATGCTAATCTGTTTTGAATCACAGTAGGAGTTTCGCCAAGTTGGACACCTCGAGTACCATCAAGCATCACTTGAAGTAGAGTCACTTCTTCATTATGTAGCATTTGAAGTTTATCTGCAATAGGCAGCCACACAATATTTGCCATAAAGATACCCCACATAGTAGCAATAAAAGCAGTAGCTATATGATGAATAAGAGTATTAGGATCGCCCCCCACAGATGCAAGAGTAGAAATAAGCCCCATAACAGTACCAATAATACCCATTGTAGGGGAATATCCACCTAACTTATTAAAAAATGAAATATTACGGTGGTGTCTTTCATTAAGATAGAATAGCTCAGTTTCGAAAATTGATTCAAGAGTAGCAGGATCTGCACCATCGATACAAATTTCAATCAATTTTGCTAAATATGGATGTTTAACTTCATGGAGTCTATTTTCGAGAGTAAGAATACCTTCGCGGCGAGCAAGTCCGGCAAAAAGAACAATTTGATGAATGATTTCTTCGACATTATATTTCTTAGGAAAAAATGCCATATACATTAACTTTGGCATCAACTTTAATTGTTGGAGTGAAGAACCGGCAACTCCGGCGGCAATAGTGCCACCAAACACAATAAGCATAGCAGGAAGCATAAACAAAGAATCGAAGCTTCCTCCTTCCCAAAAAAAAGCTCCGAATATGGCTATCGTGCCAAGCAATATACTAACTAATGTTCCAGCCTTCATATAGCAATTTAAGTCAATTAATCGAGAAAATCAAGCAATGAATTACTTAAAAGCCTAGAACCGACCTGCAAAGTGTATTGGAATGAAGTTTCTGCCATCTTCAAATCCATAGATGTTTTTGCTACATCAGTATCTTCAGCCTGCGACTTAAACTGCTTTAGACGAGTAATTTCTTCATTCATTTGATCGCTTACTACCTGCATTCTAAGTCTTCTACTAGCATTTTGCGACACCATATTATTGATTGTTTCATTGACATCTGCCAATGATTGCTGCAAATCACTTACTTTTTTTATATCATCCTTCGAAAATACATCAGTAGTTTGGCGAGGAGTTCCGTCTGTATTGAAACTGACTAAATTATATAATTTGACAATGTTTTCGAAAAATTCAGTTCCTTTTGCTCCAAACAAAGAGTCAGCATCAATATTTATTTTTTCGTTAGTTCTATTATCTTTATTAATATTTCTATCTTCAAAATTGCCTTTGTATATAATTTGCAATCCTGATGGATTTTCAGCACTTGGAGTAGCTTCGACAATTTCATAAGGCATATTATTTGTGTAGCCTTGTTTGAGAATTGATTCAGGAGTAGTCATTGTGCCCGAAAACAAATATTTTCCGTTGAAATCAGCATTAGCATCTCTGACGACGTCAGTCAATAAGC
>CAZBNQ010000175.1:0-6278 GCA_964493035.1 uncultured Hyphomicrobiales bacterium
TCTCTTGTCCGTGCAATCCTTTAATCCGTCTAATCTGTGATTCTGATTTTTATTGATTACTCAGATTACACTGATTTTAGCTACTATCTTTTTTTCTCTTATTTCTCATACATCATTCCTCAATTTTTATTCTCTTTTCCGTGCAATCCTTTAATCCATTTAATCTGTGATTCTGATTTTTTCTTCTTTTGTCCGTGCAATCCTTTAATCCGTCTAATCTGTGATTCTGACTACTTCTTCTCTTGTCCGTGTAATCCTTTAATCCGTCTAATCTGTGATTCTGACTTTTTCTTCTATTGTCCGTGTAATCCTTTAATCCGTTCAATCTGTGATTCTGACTTTTTCTTCTATTGTCCGTGTAATCCTTTAATCCATCTAATCTGTGATTCTGACTTTTTCTTCTATTGTCCGTGCAATCCTTTAATCCGTCTAATCTGTGATTCTGACTTTTTCTTCTCTTGTCCCATTCTCCTACAACTCCCCTCTAAATGCTTTATCTAATATACTCTTTTTGAGCTCTTCTAAATCTTCTATCTTCTTTTTATAAATCGCTTCCAACTTCTGAGTTTCGGATCGCAGAGCATCTAATTTCTGTACGATGGTTTGTTGCTCTTCATTAGTTTTTGGGAAAGCTATTTCATACTTATTCAGTTTTTCAATTGTCAAGGCACTATATGCTGCACCTATTGCAAGACTTTTAATTTTCTCTACAAAGGCTGTCAAAGCATATTTCAAATAATTCGTGTCTAACTGTTGAAAATCCTTAAACCAAACAATATTTCCGTCTTTAAAATAAAACTCGTCTTCGTTTTCAATTACCATAATTTCACCGATAGTTCCAACGGCAGACATTAGTAAATCTCCAATTTGGGGCACACCAAAAGATTTTTTAATTTGCTCGTATCTATCTCTTGAAATAAATAACTCAAGGGTAATTGGTTTGCCGTTTGATAATTCTTTAATCTCCTTTGTTCTGTAAAATGGAACACCATCTTTTACATATTCGCTTTTGTAAATTCGCTTACTTGAAGTGATTGTTCCTAATTCATCTAAGCATTTAACTTCCCAATCATTATTCCCACTCACAAATACTCCCTGCAAATAACTTTCAAAAAGCTCTTTGGCATTTTTGAGGTTTTGTTCCGCATTGGCTTTCGCCTTGTCTATGGCGGCAAAGCACTCATCTAATATTGCAACAATCCGTTGTTGTTCGGGGAGCGAGGGAATGGGGATTGAGAGATTTTCAATTTGTGTTTTGTTAATAGAATTAAAAACCGCACCTGCATTACCTACAATTTCATTTTCGTGCTTTATTAGAAAGTTAAAAAGAAATTCTTTGTCAATGTTTTTTCCTGCTCGAATTGCTGCAAGTCCACGACCAATACAAATTTTTTGGTTTGCAAAATTTACGGGACCTACTGGTGCTCTCACCGACATTAAAATATCTCCAGCTTCAGCTACCTTTGTAATTTTAGTTGTCCAAGTTGTAGGTTCACCAATATATTTTTCTCCGTATTCTTTCTTACCTTGATAAAATGGCATTCCATTTCCTTCAGAATTATAGAATTTCCCTTCTGGTGATTGACCTGCAATGACTTTACAAACTTCTCCCAACTTCTTAATTTCCCAACCTTTCGGCAGGCTCAATGTATCAGCTTTCTTTTTGTCTGTATCACTGATTATATTGGATTGCACAGATGACACAGATTTATCTTCTGAGCTTGAATTTAAATCAGTGTTATCCTTTAATCCGTCTAATCTGTGATTCTGACTACTCCCCTTTTTCATATCAGCTCCTTAATTTCATTCATTATACTTTCCACTGTCATCAATTCAAGTTTAGTAAATGCAACCCACTTCTTTCCTATATCTTTTAATGAAGCTCCCAGATGATATACTTCTTTTCCATCTATTATCATAAATCTGTCGTGGCTTTTATTAAATGTTTTGAGCTGAAAATTTCCGTATTGCTCATTTGCCTTTTTCAGGTCTAACATCAATTGATTATTTGTGTTTTTTGTTAGCAATACTACTTTAACTCCATGATTTTTCTTAGCTAATTGAGTAATTGTACTTTCGTCAATATAATTATCAATTAGTGCTATACTATGCTTTGCAGAACGAATAATTCTTGAAACAAGCTCATAAGCATCAAAGACCTGACCATCGAAGAATACACCCTGATTTGGAATAAGTTCCGAGCGTATTTGAAACTCTATCTCGCTAACCTTATCGGTCAGAATCTGAACATTATCTTCCAATCTATTCATCCGATTATTTATTGAATATCCCTTTAACAAATAGTCTTTTAATACTTTGTTCGCCCATATTCTGAATTGAGTACCTTGTTTAGAATTAACACGATAGCCAACAGAAAGGATAGCATCAAGATTATAAAATTTAATATCTCTTTTTACTTCACGACCGGCTTCAATTTGAACTGTTGCAATTTTTGCAACAGTTGCTTCAAAACTAAGCTCACCTTCTCTGTAAATATTCCGTAAATGTCTTGAAATAACAGATTTATCTCTGTCAAAGAGTTGAGATATTTGATTTAATGACATCCAAACTGTCTCTTTGTCGATCCTTACTTCTATCCTTTCAGAAAATTCATTAGGCTGATATAGTATTACTTCATTTTTCATAATTAGATCAAGCTTTTAATAGATTCTAAAATTGAAGCAGTTTCTTCATCCAAAGACTTCATTTCCTCTAAAATATCAATAGGACTTCTTAAGACAATTTCTTCCTTTTTGTTTGGATTCTTTACACTTAAGTCAAAAGTACTTTGGTCAATATCATTAATACTAACAGTCCAAGAGTTTTCGCTCTTGGCAAAATTCTTTTGCAGCTCAACAAACTCAGCCAAATCATTTTCGTTGAGCGGATTAGTTTTGCCCAAATTACGATCAAGATTCAACTGATAAAACCAAACATTACGCGTAGGTTTACCTTTTTCAAAAAAGAGAACAACGGTTTTCACACCGGCACCTGTAAACGTACCGCCGGGCAGATCCAAAACAGTGTGCAAGTTGCAGTTTTCGAGCAAAGATTTGCGTAGAGCAATAGTAGCATTGTCGGTATTGCTCAAAAAAGTATTTTTGATAACGATACCTGCTTTAGCACCAGCTTTTAAAATTTTAATAAAATGCTGCAAAAATAGAGAAGCAGTTTCGCCAGTTTTAATCGGGAAATTTTGCTGAACTTCAGCACGTTCTTTTCCGCCGAAAGGAGGATTGGCAAGTACAACATCGTAACGATCTTTTTCTTGAATATCAGCAAGATTTTCGGCAAGAGTATTAGTATGAATGATATTTGGGGCTTCTATCCCGTGCAAAATCATATTCATAATACCGATAATATAAGCCAAAGATTTTTTTTCTTTACCATAAAAGGATTTTTTTTGAAGTATCTCCCATTCTTTAGTTGAAAGACCACCAGAGCCATTGGAATTGGCAGAAGGCTTACTTTTCAAATAGTTGAAAGCCTCGCAAAGGAATCCGGCAGAACCGCAAGCGCCATCATAAATCTTATCGCCAATCTTTGGATCTACCACTTTAATAATAGTAGTAATAAGAGGTCTGGGAGTGTAGTATTCGCCGCCATTTCTGCCTGCACTTCCCATATTTTTAATTTTTGATTCGTAGAGGTGGCTCATTTCGTGCTTTTCTGCATGAGTACGAAATCTAAGCTCGTCCACCAAATTAATCACTTCTCTAAGGTTGTAGCCACTTTGCAATTTATTTTTTAATTCACTAAAGATTTCCCCGATCTTATACTCGATTGTATCAGGAGATTTTGCAGATAATTTAAAATTTTTAAGATAAGGAAACAACTTATTATTTACAAAATCGCTAAGGTCGTCGCCGGTAAGGGCATTATGATCCACTTCGACTCGTTCATTGACCGTACCATCTTTGGCAATCTGACTACGTCTAATCTTTGGAGCAGCCCATTTAGTCCATGCATATTCAGAATCAATAATCGGAGTATAAGTATTACCAACCAACTCAGCAGCAGTGGCTCTATCGTTTTCTAAGTCATCAAGATATTTGAGGAATAAAACCCAAGAAGTTTGCTCAACATAATCAAGCTCACTACTGCAACCAGCATCTTTATGTAAAATATCATCTATATTTTTGAAAGTTTGTTCAAACATTTTAATTCCTCAATACTTAATCAAATAAAAAATAAAGTAATACGAGCAAACGAGCTTTCAATCAAGATTCCACGCCTAATTTTGGCGCCGTTTGCAATTGTTGAATTGTGTAGGCTCACTTCTTTTAGTATTGTAATACTCTCTAATAATGCATCAAATATCAATAACATCAATGACTTCCTACACTCATCCAATCATTTGAAATTTTAAAACTAAAAATGACACTCTAAAATATAAAAAAGGGGAGTTTTATACAAATAAAAGATTTGTCAATTTTAATGAAGACAAACCCATTAATTTACTCATTGTGCCTGTAAAGAAAATTAAGTACTTTATTTTTTTCTAGCCTCCTCAAGCAATTTCATCAATTTATTATATTCTTTATTTTCGGATTTCTCATCTTCCCCAACCTTGAAATGATTTAGGATGCCCCACTCTATATTGTCACAAATCAATAATTTCTCTTCTTCATTTTCAATTTTAATCACTTGTTGAATAATTAAATTAGGATTGCATATAAAACATTCTCCGATCGAGAAAGCCGGTGTTTCGCTCGCAGATCCTTTGTTTGCCCACATTCCTGAAAGTAATATTGGAATAATATCAGTATCATTTGTCGAACAAAAGAATTTCGGAATAAATTCGAGTATAGTCTCATACTTACTTTCACTGAAATATTTTAATTCATTTGAATCTACTTCTAAATTTTTGCTATCATTCGATTTGATAGAAAGATTTAGTTTATTCGCCAATATATAAAATTGGCTTAGCACATCGAGAATAATTTCTTTTTGTTGTTTCTTATCGAGATTTTCGACTACCTGAAAAGCAGATTTATTGATAAATCCTTCAATTTGCTTGCCCTGCCAGCTTGTAACTTTCACCCATTCAGACTTCTCCATATTATCAAAATTGAAAAAATCACCATTAAAAAGTGTATCAATAACTTTAAATTCTTCACCTTGTCCATTTCGAACAAAGGTAAAATCGCCAGTGGATTTGATTATTCCAATTTGATTTTCTGCCATAAGCGCAATTGAACAGAAAAACAAACAAATTGTTAAAAGTAATCTAGTCATTTTCTTTGCACCTGCAAATTTAATTATTTACTAAATCTCAATAAGTTACGCTCTAATCTATAAAATAATTATTGATTTACAAAAGAATATATTCGTTTATAATCAAATTATAAGCCTTAACTAACAATTATCCCTTTTTCCATAATATTCCAAGCACTTTTATTTCTCTTATCTTCTATTTATGATTTTTTTTATATATTTATAAATAATATTCCAATAATCTTACTATCAACAGCTATTTTTTCTCAATTGCCCTAATATATTGAGACTCACATCATTCAATTGCATAATGTTATTCATAATTCAGAGCATCCTTTAATGATATTTCAGCCTCATCTTTAATATTATAATCTTACAGAAAATTCAGTAGCTTTATCCAAAATATTCTTTATCAGTTATACTTATCCTTAATGTATTTATATGATATGAATATTTCATCTGATTCACATCAAATACTTTTATATAAAACAATCTGTATTCAATTTTTTTAAGTTCACAGTTCATTTATAAACATTTAGTAATATTCAATTCTTTATTAATGATTTGCAATACTACGTTCTCATTTGCATAACTCTATGATATAACACTTATTATACCAGTCCATCACTTAGCATTATATCTTAAATTCACTTGCAATCAAAAACAATGATTAAAAATAATAATATTAAACATTTAATAGTTGCTTATTTACGCTAATTTATTATTCTATTATGACAAATGAAACTTTTTTATTTTCAATGTATTAAATGTTGTTCATCATTCAATTTTTACAATTTATAATCGTTTTCTCATGTTGATAATAAGGAAAAATGAGTGTTTGGGGTGTTAAAGTGTTTGAGATGTACTATGAAAACTAAATATTACATATTAACAGTTATTTCTATATTTCTATATATTCTATCAGGATTTCTGCTACAAAGTTTTTCTCATAATGGATATTCTTTTGCTGATTATATTGCTAAAGAGATGTCATGGGATAGAATAATATCTTATTC
Source organism: uncultured Hyphomicrobiales bacterium (assembly GCA_964493035.1). GTDB lineage: Bacteria > Bacteroidota > Ignavibacteria > Kapaibacteriales > UBA2268 > JAUQWR01. Next base: position 6,234 of record CAZBNQ010000175.1, read on the forward strand.
TTTATTGGCAGTCTTTATGAATGTAATAATGAGAATTATTTTTCG
>CAZBNQ010000176.1:0-2549 GCA_964493035.1 uncultured Hyphomicrobiales bacterium
TGCGACGTAATTATCGAACAGATCAAAAATGAACTTTGCTACATATTGTATTAATGTAAATTTCTAATTAAATAAAAATGCCTGACCTCAATTAATAACAATTAAGATCAAGCATTTTCAAACAATTTACCAACAAATCAATTATTTAACAACACTAATCCGCTGATATAAACTTATTAGATTGTTATTAATCACAATTTGATATGATCCACTAAACAAATTATTAATATCAACAATTTGTTCTTTATTCTCAAGTTGAATATTTAATATTTCGCGACCGGAAATATCAATGACATACATTGTAGCCGGAAAGGCATAATTTTCCGGCAAAATAACTTTAATATTATCTTTTGCAGGATTTGGAATAATAATCAAGCCATTGTTAAGTTGATCATAAACTGAAACGTCATCATACAAGAATTCATCAGAAAACTCTGAAAAACATCCTATATCAGATCTGGCTTTGACTGTATATTTACCTTCTTTGTTTGGTATCAAATAGTTTTTGGTTTCACCATTCAACAAATTTCCTTCGTAATACCATTGATTAAAACTAAGCCATGATGATTGCAGTTTATTATCAACTTTTGTAATTGTTGGTTTCTCAGGTTGTGGATTAAGATTTACATCAAAAGTAATCGAATCCACACAAGAATTATCAAAATTACGTTTTAGAGTAATATAGCCTTTAGAAGAATTTGACCATTTTACAAAAATCGAATCTGAATTGATCTGTTGAGTAATTTCACCATTCTCAATGACCCAAGTATTTTTTGCATTGTCAATATGTTTGGTAAAATAAATACCATTTGAATTTGCACAAAGATTTTTTGATCCAAAAATTGATGCTTCGGGAACTTTATTCAAAACAACAATCAAAGTATCATAAGTATCGCATGCAGTTTCTATATTAACTTTTTGAATAATTACTTTAGCAGAATCAACATATTTCCATTTAATTATAGATGTATCCGCATCGCTTGAGCTTTGTAGCGTTCCCCCATCTACAATCCATTTATAGGCAGATTTTGCTTCTTTGACGACAGAAAATCTACTAATACCTGATTGGCAAGCAGTTGTTTCACCAATGATTTTGGGGTAATTATTTGGAATTACTCTTATACTCCAAGATACAGAATCTATACAGCCGCTTTGATTTTTTTGAATTAGGGTAATTTTTTGCATACCTAAGCTATCCCAACGGAATTGAACTTTATCAGCAGCAATATTTTTAACCAAACTTGCTCCATCAGCACGCCATAAATTAGTTACTTGAGGAGTTAGATTGCAAGAATAAACTACCTTTTCACCAAGGCAAACAACTGTATCACCACCGATTAATTTTGGAGAAGGGTAATAATTGATTTTTACTAATTTAATTGTAGAGTCAATACATCCTGAAGCAGTCTCTTGATATAAATAAATAATCCCCTGCCCGACGTCTCCCCATTTTATCACTGCAGATGTAGAATCAAATTTACCGTCTATGAAACCCCCCTTCACTCGCCAATGATTTACAACACCTTCCATCGGTGTTGTATAATAAACTATATATGAGTTCTCGCATACATTATCTGAAAAATTACCAATAAATGGTCTTAATGGACCAAATATTTTCATTGGTGCACTTGGTTCACTATAAATCATCGGATTCATACTTATAATTCTGATTCTATAATTTGATGAACTTGGAATAGAATCAGGAATTTTGCAGCTAATTATTCCGGTCTGCTGAGATGCTACAGACCCAATATCTTTAGGATTTGCAAAAGAGCCTAATGTATCAGATAATTGGGCAATGAATGTATTGCCAGGATTGAACGGTGTATTTGTTATATAATATACTTTTATCACATTTTTAGAGCATAAACTTCCTTCAGTACGATCAAAAATAATTGCACTGACTGTTTGAAAACCGAAGGAACTGGACCAAGAAGTAAAATTGCCGGATACTTTTGCTCTTACTCTCCAATAATAAGTCTTAGAATATAATAAATTTGTTGTTGCAGTATAATTAGTTAAAGTAATATCAGAAACATCAATTGCACTAGTTGCAAAGTTTGGATCTGTTGATACTTGAATTTGGTAGCTATCAGCACCGGCAAATGCTTGCCACACAAAATTAGGTTTTAAACTGATATTACTTGCATTATTCAAAGGTGAGAGAAGATCAGGCTTGCCGGTAGATCCCAAATTAATAGTAAATGAAATTGTGTTGCCGGAAGCACTTACATTACTGATATTTAATCCACCGGAAGTATTATTACTTAAAAAACATCTTGGATTTGTAGCATCATTAAATTCTGTGCGCCCTGATTCCAAGCTGAAAAAAGCTTTAGTCAGATCGCCATTAGCTGTGTTAGTACCATTATATCTATATAAGTAGACTTCGTCTGGAGGACCATCTGCATTGCCATCACCTACACCAGTATTAATTCTATAAATAAGCAATCCAGTGCCCGGTAGAGAATTTTCGAAAGTACCGGTTTTATTTCTATACTCTAAAACAAAATATTCGCTTGTAGAATTTGGAGTAACAACTTTATAAG
>CAZBNQ010000176.1:2559-6257 GCA_964493035.1 uncultured Hyphomicrobiales bacterium
ACAATTAGAATCGCTTGTAACTGCTTTAAGGCTATAAGTACCGGAAGTATAGATACGCGGAATACTATCGAGCCAGCCAGCATATTTCCATTTCATAAAAGCAGACATATGTTGCGGAGGATTGGATGTATTTTCCATTAAGTCCCATGAGCCAACCGGATTAATTCCATCGCTATTATAATGATACAAATCAGGAGAACCTAAAGTGTGAAACATTTCATGGCAAAGGACACCATTGCCCCAGCTAAGAGTAGTTTGTTGAAGTTGGAAATTATAATCCCACACTCTTTTACCTCTTAAAATTGAGTTAACTCCATAAAGCGACCATCTGTGAGGCCACAACAAACTTCCCCAACCATTTGGAGAGCCAGAAATAATAAAGCAAACATTATCCACATAACCGTCATTATCATTATCGATATTCAAATTAGCAGGAACTTGATTATTAATAGCTTGTATAGCACTAAACAACAAAGCATGTTCGCGACCTGCTCTTTCACTTCCGGCGTCGCCGCCCTGATAGCCAATAGTATTTGATGTGGAGTAAGGTTGATAATAACCTCTTGGATGAGTATCTTGATAGGATACAACTGTCGATCCACTTGGAGTCGGGTAAAATGTAGAATTTATGTTTAATTGATTATAAGAAGCTTCTAGAAAATAGTTTTTCATAGAATTGCCAAATGTTTGATTAAACATTGTGCTATAAGTTGATAGTTCGTCTTGATATTCAGCCTCGCCTTGGAATCTAATAAAGACTACAATATTATTGATTGTTCCAATATTATTAACTTGTGGCTTGTTGAATCCCTTTATCGGAGGTTTAATTGTACTTTCAAATTTCTTCATTAATTTTGCTTTTTCGAGCATCTCGTCTTTGGATATATTCAATCCACTAGGTATCTTTTTCAAATCATCAGTTTCTCTGCCTACTATAATATCAGATGCTACAAGCTTATTATTAATCTTTAAAGCATAAACATAATAACCATTTTTTTCATTTAGAATGATAGTTTTGCCATCCGCATTATGTATCCAATTGTGATATTCATCTCCACTTGCAAAGCAGTTGACAATCGCTCCATCAGGTTGCTTAATTTTAATTGGAACATTAGTTAAGTAAGCTGAGTGAACAATTGAAATTGAAAAAACTGATAATATTAGTGCATATAAAAAAAGCTTCATTATTATCTCCATTTATAATTTATTAATTATTATTCTTAATACTGTTTTTTCTCAATATTTCTTATTCTAATCAGTCTTTTTTGATTGGGAAAAAAGAGCTGATAGTTTTTGATTAAGGTAATTGATTTATGAAACAATCAAATGAAAAATTGCAAAAAAAAATTAATAAAAACAACCAAAATTCTGAAAAAATTAAAAATAATTCTGAAGTTTTGAATGTTGATTATTTTCAAGCTTTATTTGAATCTAATCAAGATATGATATTGTTGATTGATAATAATTTTAACATAATTGATATCAATAGTTCTTGTGCCGATTTCTACAAAGTTAGTAAAAAAGATGCTATCGGTTCTAAATGCTTTAAGGTGCTTCATAATTCAGATTGCCCTCCTGAATCTTGTCCTCATAAAATCTTAGTGGAAACAGGAAAAGAAGTAAATCAAGAAATTTATGATACATCCCAAAAAAGATATTTAAATGTATCTACTAGACCTGTTTTTGATAAAAATGCCAAAATTATTGCGGCTTCACATATTATTAGAGAAGTAACCGAAGAACGTTTATCGCAAAAAACATTCGAAGATGGTATAAAAAAATACCAAGAACTATTTGATAAAATGATGTCGGGATTTTGTGTTGTTGATATTTTATATGACGAAAATGGAAATGCGGCTGATTATATTACTTTAGAGCTAAATAGTGCTTTCGAAAAACTCACAAATTCTACACGAGAACAAGTTATTGGAAGAAAAGCTTCTGATATATCTAAAGAAATTGATAAAGATTGGGTTTCTTTATTTGATAGAGTTGCTACTACTGGCATCCCTATTAGATATGAAAAACATGCTTCAAATCTTGAAAAATGGTTTGAAGGATATGCATATAGAACTAATAATGGCAATGTTGCAGTAACATTTAATGATATTACTGATAAAAAGATTGCTCAAAAAGCACTAATTGATAGCGAAGCTAAATTTAAAAGAATTGCCGAGCATGATGATCATCTCTTTTTCAGAATTTCTATTCCTGATGGTAACTATGAATATGTTAGTCCCGCACTAAAAAGACTTTTTGGTTACGATCATGATGAATTCTATGAAAATCCTATGTTTTTCAAAAATATATTGCATCCTGATTGGTACGATTTGATTGTTGACGAATGGGCTAATGTTTGTCAAGGCAAAATTAAAAATTTTAATCAATTCAAAATTAAGCATAAAGACGGAACTTACAGAATGATTCTTCAAAAGAATTTGCCTGTTTTTGATGAATCCGGAAAATTGGTTGCTTTGGAAGGTATTGTTACTGATCTATCTGAAATTATTCAAAAAGAACAAAAACTTAGACGTCTATATTTAAATCAAAAGCTTTTATCTGAAATTCTAATAAATTCTAAAAATACTAAAGATGAGGATTTATTTATAGAATGGATTTTAGAATCTTTAGTTAGTTCTTTGAATTTTGAATTTACCAGCCTTCTTAGATTCGACTTCATTGACAATCCTAAATATTATATTTCGATTAATGAAGAACTCGATTCAGATACTTTGATTAATATTCGAAAGGTTTTGGATTATTTCTCAAATATTGAATCAAACAAAGAACTCCAAGCTATAATTGTAAGTGACAATTTGGATAGACTTCAAAAACTTGTTCTTGAAATGAGTACAGAAAAAGTTATTATCAACCAAGTTGTTGAAATATTAAGTGAAGAAAAGCGAATTGGCTTCCTTATCACTGGTGTAAATAAAAATTATAAACCTGAAATTGATGATAATAAACTTATTGAACGTATCGCTGATGTCATTTCTCAAACACTCCAACGAGTCAAAAATGATAAAATTAGTTTAAATACTAAGCAAACATTAATTGAAAGCGAACAAAAATTCAGATGGTTAGCTGAAAACTCTCTTGACACATTATGGCGCACAGATCAATCTCTGCATTTTACTTATGTCAGTCCGGCAGACGAAAAAGTTAGAGGCTTCAAATCGGAGGAAATTATTGGTAAGCAAGTCTGGGAAATTCTTACTCCAAAGTCTGCACAGTCTTTAGGGGAATTTTTCAAAAACAACCCCAATGCTGCTCGTGTTTCGACTACTGGATTGCTCATCGAAGCCGAAACATTTGATAAAAACAATAATCCAATTTGGGTTGAGATTAAAATAAATCCTGTTTATCTGCCTAATGGGCAATTTGATGGTTATCATGGAGTAACAAGATATATTGATGACAGAAAAAAAGCTGAAGAAAAATTTGTGTTTTTCTCTACATTCCAAGGCTTGATTACTAATATTTCTTCAAATATTATTACAACCCCAAGCGAAAATTTAATTGATGCATTCAAACAGTCATTCAAATCCATTGCTGATTTCTTAAACTTGGATTCGATTTATATTTATCAGTTCTCGATTGATTTTTCAAACCTATTTGAAGTTTGCGAATGGAGTACTGATGTAAATATCATTAATGAAAAATTAAAATATGATACTATTGCCATTACTAAATTGAAG
>CAZBNQ010000177.1:0-6228 GCA_964493035.1 uncultured Hyphomicrobiales bacterium
GTCAAGAAATTTCTTGTAATCAGAGTATGAAACAGGCATTTCTTGGCGTTGAGCACCTTCCATAAACACATAAACTGTAAGAATAGAGGCACCAATAATCATCCAAATCATTATGTTTTTGAAAAAGTTCTGTTGAGAATTTTTTCCGTCTCCCATTTTCTTAAAATCATTCAAAGGATTTTTCTTATCCTTATTCCCTTGATCGGGTTTTTCGCTCATCCAATTCCTCCGGATATTTCATCTTTAACTTTTATCAAAGCTATTTGACGTATTTTTATTCATGATAATTTTATTTTTACATGAAAATAAACAATAAAATTAGTTGAAATTTATCAAATAATAAAAAAAAATCAATAAAAACTCATTTTTTATGCTAAATTTAACTCTCTTTTCAGCGTGAGAACAGTAATTTCTGGATATATACCAATTCGCAATGGTGGACCAGTCATGCCTACTCCACGATTAATATAAAGGAATTGATCCTTTTCTGTATATAATCCTGCCCATTGCTTATAGACCATGCTTGCAAAAGAGTATTCTTTATTAAATGCATTAAAACCAAATTGTCCGCCATGGGTATGCCCGGAAAGCGTAAGATCTACTTTGCGCTTGCCAACAATTTCTTTGTCCCAATTTGTTGGGTCATGACACAACATAATAATAGGTTCATTTTCATTTAGGCCTGTCAATGCTTTATCAAAATCAGCAAAGGTTTGATTCATACCCTGATTATCAACTCCTGCGATTTGCAGCATTCCTTTGCCAGTATTGACAATCTCATTTTCATTAATCAACACTCTAATTCCATTATTTTCAAATTCTTCTACCATTTGTTTAAGTATATCGTCCGGCATATAATGATCATGATTGCCGAGGCAAGCAAATATTCCAAACTTTGCATGAATTTTATAAAGATCTTCTCTGATGACTTTTAATTCATCACGATGGAAATTAACGAAATCTCCAGTGAGAACAACAATATCGGCATCCAAAAGGTTGATATTAAAAACAATCTGTCTGAAAGCATCAGGACTCAAATATGATCCTGCATGAATATCACTAATTTGTACAATTTTAAAATCACCTAAGTGTTCTGGCAAATTATATAAGAAAATATCCTCTCTGATAGTTTTGATATTATAAGGAGATTTTAAAATATTATAACCTATACTTACAAATGGAATTGCAGCAAGAGCCCAACCGGTTGTCTGGACAAATTCTCTTCTACTGCTCAAATTTTCTGTTTCGATTCGATTATCTTTGCTTCTAATTTTACTAATCATTTTTTTTATAAAAGAAATGAAATCTTTAATAAGTAAAAATGGAACAATTGCTATTTTTGGGAGATACCAAAAAGTAGTAACAGCATATAGAATCATAACAAAAGAATTCGGAGAAGGATTGACAAATCTAATATAACTAATAATTATATTTAAGACAAAGAAGCTAAGAACCAAAATCATAGGAATGGTTCTAAATAATTTATTCATTGATTTGGACTTAGCAAACTTGTTCCAATGGTAGACCACATATAGATCAAGAATAGCAAGTATGAGCCCCAAAATCAATATAAAAGGAATGAATTTTGCCATAATTAATTCATTAACAATTCACAAAATATTTATCCAAGACGTTATTATTAATATATTCGTTTTATGGAAAATAAAGTTTCAGCAAAGTATCTAAAGAACAAGCAGAATAAAATTAAGAAATTGTAAGAAAGTTTGTCTAAGCAAAATCATTAAAATTAGGAATATATTATCTGTTTTAATTTGATTTTTTCAATAATATTAATTAAGTTTGTTTTGGGTGCTGGTGATTTTAAATAAAATGTATAGTAGGGGTGCTTTATCGGGGGCATTGTTTACTTATATTCTCGAAGACAGTTCAACGACAAGTCAATAAGCGAATCTTGTTTTAATTCTTATTATTTAATGTTAAAAAACGATTGTTTGGAAAAACGATTAATTAATCTATATTTATACACAAATTAAAAGAGCTTATGGGAATGTTCAATTTTCTACGGTCGACCATCATTAGTAAAGTGGTAATGGCTGTAACCGGGTTAGTGCTGTTATTATTCCTTGTGGGCCACATGGCAGGGAATATGCAGGTATTTCTCGGAAGAGAAACCTATAATCACTATGCACAGATGCTGCAAAGCCTTGGCGAATTTCTTTGGATAATTCGCGGTGTATTGGTTTTATCTTTGATTTTGCATATTATTACATCAGTAAGCCTAAGCGCACGCAACATGGCTGCAAAACCTGTGAAATACAAGGTTAAAAAGTATGTAAATGCCAAAATCAACTCCCGCTCGATGCTTATTACAGGCATCATGATATTCGCTTTTGTTACTTATCACTTATTACATTTAACAGCCGGAATTACCAATCCGGAGCATTATAATCATAAAGAATATTACGAAAGCAACTCTTTTGTAAGTTCTAGTGCTGCTTCAGTTAAAGATGTAGATGCTTCAGAATCATTGCAACAAGAACTAAAACCTGTTGTTTTAGAACGTCACGACGTTTATAAAATGTTAGTGCTTGGTTTTCGTGAGCCTGCAATTGCAATTGCTTACATAGTTTTTGTTGTTCTTCTTGGTTTCCATTTGAGTCATGCTATTCAGAGTTGTTTCCAAACTTTGGGCGTAACCGGACCAAAATTCACTCCTGCAATGGTCAAAGCAAGTAGAATTTTTGCTGTAATCATAGTATTAATGTATATTTCTATACCAATTTCCGTATTGCTCGGCTTGGTGGGAGGCTCAATATGATTTTAGATTCCAAAACTCCATCCGGTCCATTAAAGGATAAATGGGATAAACATAAATTTGAATTAAAGCTCATCAATCCGGCTAACAAGAGAAAATACAAAATTATAGTAGTTGGAACTGGATTGGCAGGTGCATCTGCAGCAGCTTCATTTTCAGAATTAGGCTATAACGTTGATGTATTTACTTATCATGATAGTGCTCGACGAGCTCACTCCATTGCTGCTCAAGGCGGTATTAATGCAGCTAAAGCTTATCAAAACGATGGCGATAGCATTTGGAGACTATTCTACGACACTGTAAAAGGTGGCGATTTTCGCGCTCGCGAATCTAACGTTTATCGTTTAGCTCAGGTAAGTAATAATATTATTGACCAATGTGTTGCTCAAGGTGTTCCTTTTGCTCGCGAATACGGCGGCATGCTCTCAAACCGTTCTTTTGGTGGTGCTCAAGTGTCCAGAACTTTCTATGCAAGAGGGCAGACAGGACAGCAATTACTTTTAGGAGCATATCAAGCATTAATGCGCCAAGTTCATGTTGGCAAAGTTAAGCTCCACACAAGAAAAGAAATGATGGATATCGTGATTGTCAACGGACAATGCCGTGGTATAGTTGTTAGAGATTTAGTAAGCGGCAAAATCGAATCGCATGCAGCTGATGCAGTTTGCTTGGCTACAGGTGGTTATGGCAACGTATTTTTCCTATCGACCAATGCTCAAGCATGTAATGTTACAGCTACTTATAGAGCATACAAAAAAGGTGCAGCATTTGCTAATCCTTGTTATACTCAAATTCACCCGACTTGTATCCCAGTGAGCGGCGATCACCAATCCAAGCTTACTCTTATGTCAGAATCTTTGCGTAATGACGGAAGAATATGGGTGCCAAAGAAACGTGGTGATAATCGTCCTCCAAATCAAATTCCGGAAGACGAAAGAGATTATTACTTAGAAAGAAAATATCCAAGCTTTGGCAACTTATCTCCACGCGATATTTCATCACGTGCTGCAAAAGAAGCATGCGATGACGGTCGTGGCGTGAGTGCTACTGGCTATGGAGTATATCTTGATTTCTCAGATGCTATTAATAGATTAGGTAAAAACCTTATTGAAGAAAGATATGGCAACTTGTTCGAAATGTATGAAAGAATTACAGGCGACGATCCATATACTACTCCAATGATGATTTATCCTGCTTCTCACTATACTATGGGCGGTCTTTGGGTGGATTATAACTTGATGAGTACAATCCCTGGATTGCATGTGCTCGGCGAAGCAAACTTCTCTGACCACGGAGCAAATCGTTTGGGCGCAAGTGCTCTTATGCAAGGCTTAGCTGATGGATATTTTGTGATTCCTTATACAATTGGGGATTACTTAGCAAAAGCTAAACTTGATAAAGTAAGTCCTGAAACTCCTGAATTTAAGCAAGCAGAAGCTGATGCAAATCAAAAAATTCAGTCTTTGCTTTCGATTAAAGGCAAGAGAACACCTACTTCATTCCATCGCGAGTTGGGCAAATTGATGTGGGACAAAGTTGGTATGGCTCGTACGAAGAAGAGCTTGGAAGAAGCAATCCAAACAATTCCACAAATTCGCGAAGAATTCTGGAAGAATTTGACTGTAACTGGCGAAGCAGCCGATTTCAATATCGCATTAGAAAAAGCTTCGAGAGTTGCTGATTTCTTAGAATTTGCAGAAGTAATGGCTTGGGACGCTTTAGAGCGCGAAGAGTCTTGCGGCGCTCACTTCCGCGAAGAATATCAATACGAAGACGGCGAAGCTAAGAGAGACGACGAAAAATTCTGCCATGTTGCTGCATGGGAATATAAAGGCGTTGGTAATAAACCGGTTCGTCACCAAGAAGATTTGGTGTTCGAAAATGTTCAATTAGCAGTAAGAAGCTACAAATAATTTATTAAAATGCTCAAGGATATGAAATAATGAAAATAACACTTCATATATGGAGACAAAAAAGCTGCAAAGATAAAGGGCATTTTGAGACTTATACTCTCGGTCATGTTAGCGAAGATATGTCTTTTTTGGAAATGCTCGATATTTTGAATGAGCAACTCATTCTCGAAGGCAAAGACCCTGTAGCTTTTGACCATGATTGCCGCGAAGGTATTTGCGGGGCTTGCTCCTGTACTATCAACGGTATTCCACACGGTCCGGAAAAAGCTACTACAACTTGTCAGCTACATATGCGTAAATTTAAAGATGGCGACGAAATTTATGTCGAACCGTTCAGATCTCGCGCTTTTCCTGTTATAAAGGATTTAGTTGTCGATAGAACTGCTTTCGATAGAATTATACAAGCCGGCGGTTATGTTTCAGTTAATACCGGCTCGCCTCAGGATGCAAATGCTCTACCAATTCCAAAGGAAAGCGCAGATTTATCTATGGATGCTGCTGCTTGTATCGGTTGTGGTGCTTGCGTTGCATCTTGCCCTAATGGCGCTGCTATGTTGTTTACTTCTGCTAAGATGATGCAGTTGGCTCTCCTTCCTCAAGGCGAAGCCGAAAGAAAGAAGCGTGCTCTCGCTATGGTCAATCAAATGGATAAAGAAGGTTTTGGTGCTTGTACTAATTATTATGAGTGCGAAGCTGCTTGTCCTAAACAAATCTCAGTGAGATTTATTTCTAAAATGAATATTGAATTCTTGAATGCTAAAGTAAAAAAAGCTTTCTAATATTTTAATATTTGCTTTTTTTTTAGAAAACTGCCTTTTTTGATTAAAGAGGCAGTTTTTTTTACTTTTAGTCAATTATTTTTTCGAAATCAGTTAATATAAAAACAACATTATTAGAATCTTGGGAGGTATTGAATTTTATGTTTTTGAATTCTGCTCCGCTAAAAGAAATACCTTTTTTAGTTCTCAATTCAGTTAGTTTATCCCATTGTTCCACTTTAAATTGAATTTGAGCACACAAACCTTCAGCTTGAACATTAAAGATCAAAGTTTCGTCATCAGTTTTAAACTCTTTGAACCAGAAACTCAATTTAGATTTGTCAATTTTGTTTAATTGGTTTAGTAGTTCAGTTTTGTATTCTTTCGATTCAGGCTTGTATTTGGCAAATACAGGATTAGTGTTAATGCAATCTGGGCGTTCGCAGGAAATCAAAATTGATGCGATAAGGGCTAAAATCAAATTGATTTTGAATTTCACTTAATTATTTCCTTATATTAATAATAATTCAACTAAAAGAATCTATATCATATATAATAATAACAGTGCAAATTAGGATATAACACAATCAATTACAATTTGGTTAGTGATTTATTGGTTATAAGCAATAATAATGATTAAAAATATTGGCAATATCTCAATAAAAGTGCTTGGATCTTTTATTTTTATTTGGGAAAAATCTAAAAGGATGTAATTAGGTTATGTTTTACTTTGGTTAGATACAACTTCAAACTCAATAAATTTATAAGAATAAAATTAATT
>CAZBNQ010000178.1:0-6215 GCA_964493035.1 uncultured Hyphomicrobiales bacterium
CACCCTTCCGGTTATCCTCTTTTTATTTTATTGGGTCACCTTTGGGCAGCTATCCCTTTTTCCGCTTCTAAAATTTATCAGTTAAATATTTTTTCTGCTTTTATTACTGCCGCATCGGTTCCTTTTTTCTTTCTTTCTATTTTTAATATTTTTAAATTTATTTCTTTAAAAAAATCTTCTGATATTATTTCTAATGACAAAAAAATTAAAAAAAATATAAGCCATTCTAAACATACTTTACTTTCTTTTGATTTCAATGAAACTGCTTTTGCTTTAATTGCTTTTTCAATAAGCTTAGTTTATGCTTTTGCTGCATTAGTGTGGCAGCAAGCAAACTCTATCGAAGTTTATTCACTTCATCTGTTGCTGATCAATCTTACTATTTTTGCTGCTCTCAAATCAGCTCTTTTTGATCAAAAGAAATGGGACTATGCTGCTGCTCTTTTTTTAGGGCTTAGCTTTGCAAATCATCTTACTACTATTTTGCTTGTTCCTGCTTTGCTTTATTTATATTTCACTCCAAATGGCAAGTTTGATTTCTCTAAAAACAGACTGAAAAGCTTTGCTATACTTCTCATCCCTATTTTAATCGGACTTAGCTTGTATATTTACCTCCCTATTAGAGCGGCTATGCAGCCTGATTTCAATTGGGGTTACGTTAGCAGAAACTGGGATAAATTTATTTACCATGCGAGCGGAAAACAATATCAAATATGGATGCAGGAAGGATCATCTGTTTGGGGCAAAAATCTTGGCATTTTCTTTAATTTAATTTGGGAACAGCTACTTCTTATTTTTGCTCTACCTGCAATTGCCGCTTTCAGTTTATATAACAAATCAGGCAAAAAACCTTTTTGGCTCTTTATGACTTTGCTCGGACCGGTTTTCACTCCTTTCTATTTGATATATAAACTCGAAAAAAGAATTTTCTACTTCTTTTTGATTTTGGCTTTATTCTGTATCGCCTATTCGATGAACTATTCAATACACGATATATCTTCATATTTCCTTGCAGCTTATATGTCAATTATTGCAATTTTTGGTATTTCATCGATTGCATTATCAAAATATAAACTTAGCAGTTTATGCCTGATTCTCATTATTCCTCTATTTTCGCTTATCAATAATTATTCTTCAAGCGATGTAAGCAATGATTATACTGTCGAAGAATATACAAAAATTTTGGTGGACAATTTAGAACCAAATGCAATAATCATTTCGGCTCAGTGGGACTATTGGGTTTCACCTTTCTGGTATTATCAAAAAATTGAAAATTATAGAAATGATATAGTTTTAGTAGAAAAGGAATTAATGCGTCGCACTTGGTATCCATATCAATTTGCCAAATGGTATCCTGATATTGCTCGAAAAAGCGAATCCGAATTAGCTCTTTTCATGCCTCACCTTGAAAATTTTGAGGAGGATAAGCCTTATGATAATATTGCAATCCAAACAACTTATCTAAATTATATGAATAGTTTTATTGATAAAAATATTGACAGCAGACCTATTTACATTACTTATGATGTGTTGCAAACCGATCCGGGAATCGGAGAAAAATACAACAAAATACCACATGGTTTTGCATTGAAAATCACAAAAGACACAAATTATATACAGCCTAAATTGCATAAAATTAATATTGATAAATTCATTTCGTCTTTGAAGGGCAAAAAAGGGCATTTGTATGAAGGAATTGCAATGACCGCTGCTGCAAATTTGATGAATATTGCTCGCTATGCCGAGTTCAATAACGATAGCAAAACGGCTGCATCTGCAATTCAATTAGCTGATAGAATTAGAATTATTAATAGTAAAAAATGATAATATGATAGAAAAAATACTTAAAATCGGGAATATTTCCGTCAAAAATGGCATTTTATTGGCACCAATGGAAGGAATTACAGACCTTCCATTTCGTGTAATGTGCAGGAAATATGGTTCAGATATCGTTTATTCTGAATTTATTGCTTCCGAAGCTTTAATAAGGGATGTAAGAAAATCAAAAGACAAAATTAGAATATCTGATAGCGAACATCCTGTTGCAATTCAAATATTTGGCTCTAATCCTGCTGCAATGGCTGAATCAGCTCGTATTGCCGAAGAAGCCGGTGCCGATATTTTGGATATAAATTATGGCTGCTGGGTCAAAAAAGTTGTTAATAATAATGCCGGTGCTGCTCTGCTTAAAGATCCTCAATTAATGTTTGATATCACCAAAGCATGTGTAGAAGCAGTTAAAATCCCTGTTACAGTCAAGACTCGGCTCGGATGGGACAAAAACAATATAATCATCAATGAAGTTGCCAAAATGCAAGAGCAAGCCGGCGCTCAAGCCATCACTGTGCATTGTCGCACTCGTGAAATGGGCATGTCTGGCAAAGCTGATTGGTCCTACATCCCTGGCATCAAAAAAGGTATAAATATTCCTTTAATTGTAAATGGTGATATTCAAACTCCGGAAGATTCTCTTAATGCTTTGAGTACTGAAGGCGCTGATGCAGTAATGATTGGCAGATCTTGTGTCGGCAATCCTTTTATATTTAAAAATTCTCATCAATTAATTGACTTGGGTATCGAACCAAAGCTCCCAGATGCAAAAGAAAGAATTATTGCTTGCAAAGAGCATCTTTCTTTATCTATAGAATATAGACAGGACACAAGAGCTATTCTCGAATTTCGCAAGCATTATTCCGGTTATTTGAGAGGTTTATTCAATGCCTCTCCTATTCGTCAAAAATTAGTTGCTTTAGAAACTAAAGAAGAAATTTTTGAATTATTGGATAAGTACTACGAATTTTTGCTTGAAGAAGACAGGCTGATGCCGCAGAATAATCCTGAAATACCGAAAGTCACTTGTAGGAAAAGCTAATTTTTAAACTCAATTTAAAGATTTCTAATCCAATCATAGTCGAGTCCTTACTGAACCTTTCTTTAATATTTGAATATTATACTATATCCTCAATTAAATTACAGTTCGTTTCTCTGTAATAGCCGAGGATGTAGTTAATATTCGAATAAAATGATTAGAATAAAAAAATAAATTGAAACTTAAATTTTATCCCTGCGTAGGTAAAAATAGGAAGAGAATTTTCCGGAAGTTCCGATCCTAAACAGATTAAACAGAATATTCATCTAATGTGTATTCATTTTATCAGCAATTATTTTATCCACAAAAAAATTTGAGATTTCTATGAAAACTTCATTTTACTTCTTTAGTTTCTTATTAGGCATTATGCTTCTCGGATGCTCAGACGATAACGGCGTATCACCTCAATCAAATCCAACAAACGAAATCATTAAAGCAGACATAGTAGTCAAACAAGCATTTTCTTATATGGACAACGACTCTTTTACTTGGCTTCCTAACGATACGATTCTATTTGAACATAATATTTTTCTAACAGCAAATGGAAGTCCAAACAATAGATATGAATGGCAAATCATGAACAATAATCAAACACTATATGGCAAAGAAAGAAATTATCATCATGATTCTATGGGCGAACTGAAAATTAGATTAATTGTAAGAGCTGATTCAACAAAGCCAAATTATCCCGGTGATGACGGAATCGATACAGCTTATAAAACAATCTATTTCTGTGATGCAAGCAAAATGGATGTAATGGGCGAATATTTAGGTTCTGATTCTACAAATCCTTCTGAAAAATATAAAGTAAAAATATATTATGATAATTCAAAAGATTGCCTGGTTTTAGATAATATTGACAAGGGTTTGACTTTTCCTGAGCTAAACGCAGAAACACAAAACTTATACGATATTTCTAATAAAGTCATTTCTTTCAATGCTTATAAATTTGCTAAAAGTGGCAACAACAATCCTAAAGGCAGAGCAGAGCTCCAATCAGATGGAAAAACAATAATAATCAATTATGAATCTGGTAGTGCCAATAACAGAACCATGCATAAGTTCGTTGGAACAAAAATATAATATTGCACAGATTTCTAAAAAATGTTTTTTTCTTGTAGAGACAGGTCTGTGACCTGTCTCCTTATTTGAAATTTTAGTTGTTTTGAGACAGGTCTGTGACTTGTCTCCTTATTTGAAATTTTAGTTGTTTTGTGACAGGTCTGTGACCTGTTTCCTTATTTGAAATTTTAGTTGTTTTGAGACAGGTCTGTGACCTGTTTCCATATTCGAATTTTTAGTTGTTTTGTGACAGGTCTGTGACCTGTCTCTACATTTGTAATTTTGGTTTTCGAGAAGCCATTTCTTGTTTTATATTCATCACAGAATTAATTGCTTAAAATTATCAATAAAATAAAACTTTTATTATTACTTTTGTAATGCTATATATATACGGAGATGAAAATGGATTTTAAATCTATACTGGATGATAAAAGCCTTTCATCAAAAGAAAAAACTGAAGCTATATCATTAATCATCATGTCCGATAAAGATGCCTTTAACGGACTCGTAGTCATTGCAGCTAAGCTGAAAGATCCAGCTAAAGCAACATGCCTCGAAGCTATGGAGTATGCCACCAAAATTTCTCCTCAATTAGCTGAAAAGGCTTGTTTTGATTTTGCAGTAAGCTCTTTGAGCTCAAAAGCTCCAAGAGTAAAATGGGAATCTGCCCGACTAATAGGCAATATTGCTAAGTTTTTCATTGATGATATTGGAGTTGCTGTCAAAAATCTGCTCGACAATTCTGAGCATAGCGGAACTGTTGTTCGATGGAGCGCTGCTTATGCCCTTTCGGAGATTATTAAATGCAACAATTCGATTAATGCTGAATTGATACCTGCTATCGAATCTATTTGTTTGCGCGAAGAAAAAAATAGTATTAAAAAGATTTACTTGGCTGCTCTTAAAAAAGTTAAGAAATGAGAATAAGTAAGATTAAAAAGGTGGATGGATGCCTCGAAGGCTCCAGTGCTAAAGACATTTTTTTTGATAAAGATATTGACAAAGCTTTTGCAGATCATCTCGGAAGTTTAGGCAAGTATATTTATAACGATAGTTTCGACAAACCATTTTTTAAGATAATTGTTCGAGGCTATTATACATTAAAAGGTTCTGTTGGAAACAAATCCATGAGAATGATTTTTGCCGAATCTGCACTCGACGATATAATGGATGAGTTAATCAGCCATATCGAAAATTTCAGCAATTAATCCGACCACACAAAATCAAATAGAATTGAAGATACAGTAATCAAAATTCCAGAGTATGCAATCAATAGATTAATATTATTAATCGATTCACCAATGCTTGTACCTATGAAACTAGCAGAAACCAGTTCCATACCAATAACTACCAATGGAAGCAAAACTGGAAATGATAACACGGCAAACAATGAATTCTTACCACCGGCTCGCGATATCAGAGCAGAAATAATAGTTGTTGCTGCAGATAAGCTAATTGATATAAATACGATTGATAATAAAAATATACCCAGACTATTCATTGGCTGCGGATTAATAAAAAGCATATATAAAATCACTGCCAGCAAATTAATCATAAAACTAAATAAAGTATTAAAAATTAGTTTGCCAAAATAAATCGCACCTGGTTTTGCAGATATTCTCAACAAAAAATCAGTTCCGCGATCTACTTCAGCTACAAATACTTTCGATAGTCCTGTCATAGCACTAAAAAACAAAATAATCCAAAGCAGTCCTGAATATAATTCTGGACTCAACTTTTCGTGGGCTACGCTTATTGCAGAAATTGTAACTGTAGTCAATATAAACAAAGCAACAGCCGCAGCTGATGCTCTTGTTTTAAATTCACTTTTTAATTCTTTTTTGAATATTGCTAATATTTGGCTCATAGTCTAAAACAATCGATATTTAATACCAAGAATAAATGATAATTGATTATAAGTCCAGTCGCTAGTCAGGCCCATAAAATAAGGGTTATAAGTGGATTCAATAAATGCTACATAATTATTATAAAATTGGAAATTGAATCCTAAGCCTACATAAAGACCTAATCTGAAAGTACGAAGTTCGTCGGCAGATTTTTCACCCAAGCTACGCGAGCTGCTGCCATTTGGATAAGCTCTATCGCTTGGAGCAAGAATCTTTTCGGAGCAGTCAATTGTTTTGGATAATGTAGTCGTCAGGTTAAATCCAGCCAAAGCATAAAGATTTCTATGAAAATGATAATCTACTCCTGCAGATAAATTCATAAACAAACCGGCAAGCTCAATTTCTTTTGCTTCTTGGAAGTTTTTTAATTGTCCGGT
>CAZBNQ010000179.1:0-6200 GCA_964493035.1 uncultured Hyphomicrobiales bacterium
TGAAAATTCAATACATTTAGATATATTACTTAGTACTCAAAATGGCTTTGGTGAAAAGCCGGCAGGAGTATTAATCAATTCAGTGGTAATGTCGAATGTATTGAAAATCATGCTAAATAATTTTTTGCATTCATCATATATTGCACCTGTCGAAAGAAATTCAATTTTCACATTTAGCAAGGAATTGTCTTTGCAAAGAAATGTACTAGTAGATAAAATACTTGAGTTGAAAACTGATAAAAATAAAGTGCTTAATCCATTTGATTTGTTGGAAAGAAGAGCTACAAGATATCCTATTCCCGTGAGAGTTGGATTAGAAATTGCAGAAGATATTGTGAATTTTCAAAAAAGAAATTCTGATTATTATTTTTTTGCAAAATATTTAGAAGAAAATATACTCGATGGTAAAGTTTTAATTTCGAAAGATGGTGAAATTCAATTTCAACCCAACAAAGCAAAAAATATTAAATTACCAATACATTTGACTGCATCGATTGTTAAGTCATTTTCAAGTTTAATTATATATTTTAAGCATATAGCAAGCAAAGGTGATTTGATTATTATCGACGAACCTGAATTAAATTTACATCCAGATGCACAGATTTTAATTGCAAGGATAATTGCTAAAATTATTAATCATGGATTCAATGTTGTCATTAATACTCATAGTGATTACATAATACGTGAGTTAAATAATTTGATTATGCTTGGGCAAATTAATAATGATTTTGAACAAATTTCTAAAGAATTTAACTATAAAATTGATGAAAAATTAAATTATTCAGAAATTGCGGCTTATCTATTTACATTTAATTCTAATAGGAAAACCAAAGTGAGTGTAAGAGAATTAGAAATAACATCAGAAGGTTTTGAGACTTTAACTATTGATGATGTGATTAATGATTTGAATTTAAGATCGCAAAATTTGTTCTTTAGTATAAGGAACAATAACAATGGTTGAATTAATCGATGAAATTGTTCAAGATAAATATAAAATTCATAATGTTAATGGCAAATATGTACTTGATGAAAAAAATGAAAAAAGATTCCCAAAAACTTATTTGAAAACAGTAGGAAAAACAATCTTATATAAATTTGATGATGACCCCAAATTATTGAATTTTTTTAAAGATATAAAAAATGTTAAAAGTATGGCGGATTATGTTTTATTTGTAGAAAAAAATGATAGGGTGTTCGCTTTTATTATTGAATTGTCATGCTCAAGATACAAGGATTATCAGCAGGAATCAACAAGAATATTTGTTGATTTTATTATAAACACTTGTCAGAGAGTATTGAATTATCAAAAAGAAAAAACTATATTTAAATACATTTGTATTGTCAAAAAACCGCTTAAGGGCCAGACAAAGATGAAGATTACAAACAATTTTTATTTATGTGCCGGAACTGAACTAAAAATTAATGCTTATTGTATTTAAAAATTTCCCTTAAAAAATATAAAAAAGTCCGATGATAATCACCGGACTTTTTTTTGAGCCACTTGACGGACTTGAACCCCCGACCTGCTGATTACAAATCAGCTGCTCTACCAGCTGAGCTAAAGTGGCTTGCTTTAGACTTCAAAATTACGAGATTTTTTTAATATACGCAAATAAAAAATGATTTATTCTGTCTCAAATGCTTCTTTTCTCTTTAAATAAGCTTGATGACGTGGGCGTATTTTGTTGTTTTGTATAGCATTTGATAATATACGTTTCACATCAAAAAAATTTGTAAATGGATAATGTGGTATCCTGTTTTTGTTGCAATATGCTGCCAAATTGCCTTTGGCAAATACTATGTCTGAATGCTCCGCTGCGCAAAAATCTGAATATCCATCTCCAATAAATACTATTATATTATCAGGTGGACAATTTGTGATTACACTATTTCGCTTGCATGATGCACATAGGCAAGTACATGATTCTGTTGCTCCCGGAAAATAAGGCTCTACACCATTGTCTTTAAAGATAAGGCGATTGGAATAATATTTGACATCTACTTCGGCCTTATTTAATATGGCATCTATATATACACTGAAACCATCTGATACAACAGTGAAATCAAATCCAGATTTTTGACAAAATTCTACGAATGGCTTGAAATTAGCGTCAATTTCAGCACATTCAAGTGCAAAATTTCTGATTTTTTCTTCACTTATATCTGCCGGCAGAAAGCTGCAAAGCGTCCGCCAATACTCTTTGATTTTAATTTCACCGGCTTTTAGCTTGCTATTGTAGGGCTCGAATACTGCGAAATGCTTGAATACTTCATCGCCCAAATCTCGATTTATAATTGTTCCGTCGAAATCTGAAAATACGGAAATACCGGAGTATTTCATTATTTAGACCTTAATGTGAAAAATAATATTACTGTGACTGCCGCTGTTATCGTGATTGCAATCGGTTCGAAATATGCTTCGTACCAAGTTAGATCAGGTTCGGGAATTGCTGATTTGCTTAGCAATCTGCTTTCTTCAGAGTCAAAAATCTTTAACTCATCACGCGAGATTGTATCCCGATAACTTGTGAACTTTGGCTGTATTGGATATAGTTGATTGCTTTTTGATCTAAAATAAGATTCAATGTCAGAATTGAATTCTCTAATAAGCGAGTCTTTGCCGAAAGACAAGTAATTGAGATTTAGCTTGAATTTATTGATAGTCAATTGAGCCCCTTTGTGTTCTGCAGGATTTTGAAAAAGTAAGGCATTTAGTTTACTGCTTACCTTTTCACTTAAAAGCATATAATCCAATTTGTTGCAAAATGATAAATCGACGCAATTAATGTTGATTGTGTCAGAATTGCCAATCTGTTTCAGTCGGATAATCTCATCAACAAAAGAAATAAACAGACTATCTTGAATAGACTTGTTGGAATTTTGTGCCGAAAGCGCATGAATTGGCAGGATTACAACAAAAAGTATTATTAAAAATGAATACTTAAGCATATCAGCTCTTTGCAATTCTTTTCTTAAGATTGAGAAGAGATTCGAGCAATTCTGCATCATTATGAAATGAGCTGGGTCTGATGCGTATCAGTCTTCGCCTGTTTTTTATACGCATTTTAAATAATCTGTTGCGAGTAGGAATTTTATTCTTGAAATTTTGTTTTGATACAAATAAACTTAAAATATCAGTGATATTATATTTTTTTTCACCTAATCTCGATTTGAAAATAATGTGGTCTTTACCGAAAATAACTGTTCTACCCTTCACGGCTTGAAATAAAAGAGCAATAGAAGTAATAATAATGAAAATTTGCAATAAAATAACGATAGGATCCTGCAAAGTCATTGAAAATTCGCCGGCTTCGATAGAGCCTTTGATTATGCTGTAAACTACCATTATAATAGCATAAGAAGATATTGACTGCCAATATAAATCCAGTCTTTGTTTGAATACTTTTTCGTTGTTGTTGTTCATTACTATTACCCACATTATATATATAATGTTATATCGATTTAGTTCTTCAATAATTTTATAATTTTATCCGCACAATTAGAAGCTGCCATAGGCTTTGCCAAACTTTCAGCAGAATTGCTCATTGCAATTAATTTAGATTTGTCATTAACAATAGAATTAATTACATCAAAAAGCTTTTCCGATACTTGAGAATTATCAATTAGTATCGAGGCTTTGTTTTGTTCTAACACTTTTGCATTATGATATTGTTCGTTGTTGGAAGCAGATGGCAGAGGAACAAGAGCCGAAGGTTTTGCCATTACGCATAATTCAGCAACTGTTGTAGCCCCACTTCGAGCAATTACAAAGTCGGATGCTGCATAAGCATTTGCCATATCATCAATAAATGTAGTTACAATTATATTGTTAGGAACATTAGTTGGCGGATTGTAATTTTTGCCTGTCTGCCAAATGAAATTAATATTTAAATCAGCAAGGCGTGATAATTCCTTTTCCATTGCGAGATTGATTGATCGAGCACCAAGCGAACCGCCAAAAATCAATACTAATGGATTATCATTTTTTATGTTCCAGACAGAACGCGCTTGTTGTTTGTCAGGTTTATTAAGTATTGCTTTTCTTACAGGGTTGCCAAGCGGAAACATTTTGCTATGAAGTGAAGGATCAAAAAAAGATTTGCTTTCCTCGAATGCAGTGCAGATAAAATCAGCTCTTTTGGATAGCATTTTGATTGCTTTGCCCGGATTTACATTTGATTCCATCAAAACAAGAGGGATCTTTGTCATGCTTGCTGCTATTCCTGCCGGATAAGAAAGATAAGCCCCTGCACAAATCACGGCATCAATACCTTCTTTTAAAATTATTTCTCGACAAGTGTTGATTGAAGAAATGATTTTAAAAGGCAGCATCAATGTGTCTAAAGAAATTTTCTTTTTAAGTCCTGAAATATTAATTTCGTGGAATTTATATCCCATTTGAGGAACAATCCTGCCTTCAATTTTATCGGCATTGCCAACAAAATGAAATTCAGCTTTATTGCCAAGCTTTTCCGAAATTTGTTCGGCAACCGCAATTGCCGGAAAGAGATGCCCGCCGGTACCTCCGGCAGCAATCAAAAACTTCATTATTCTATTTGCCATTTTCATGCTTTTCAAATCAATAATCGCAAAAATACAAAAAGTTTGGGCTCAAACTCAATTTTTTTATTGGTTTAATTATAATTATTTGATAGTTTTACATGCTTAATAATTAATTAAAGGATTAAATAATGAAAATATTAAAACCAATTTTGATTGGCGGAATGGCTTTAAGCATTTCGTTTACTGCTGTTTTGGCTCAAAATAAACAGCAAGATAAAGGTCAATTTATAGAATATAAAAATTCTTACTGGCAAGAAATTGAAAAATCAATAAAAGAATTCGAATCTAAAAAAGAAGAACCCAAAAAAACTTTTAAAATTGATACAAAAGGTTTGAAGCTTCCTACCAAATTAGAACAATTCAAACAAGAATGGCACAATACTCCAATTTCGCAAGGCTCGACCGGCACTTGCTGGTGCTTTTCGGGCACTTCTATGCTCGAATCAGAAATCTACAGAATGAGCAAACAGAAAATTAAAATATCTGAGATGTACACAGTATACTGGCAATATGTAGAAAAAGCAAGACGATTTGTTAGAGAAAGAGGTAATTCTCATCTAGGCGAAGGTGCTCAAGCTAATGCTGTTACAGAAATGTGGAAGCTATATGGTTGCGTGCCGGCTGATGCATATACAGGATTGAAGCCAGGCCAAACACATCATGCCCATGATAAAATGTTTAATGAAATCAAAAACTATCTTGAATTTTGCAAGAAAAATAGTATTTGGAACGAAGATCAGATACTCGAAAATGTAAAATCAATTTTGAATGGATATTTGGGAGTGCCACCAACAAAAGTTGTCTATAATGGCAATCAATATACTCCAATGGAGTTTATGAAACAAGTAACAAAGATAAATCCAGATGATTATGTCGATTTTATGTCAATTATGGAAAAAGAGTATTGGAAAAAGCAAGTTCATGAAGTGCCGGATAATTGGTGGAAATGCAACACATATAATAATATACCTTTAGATGATTTTATCAATGGAATAAAGAAAGCGATCAAAAACGGATATACAATGGTAATAGGCGGCGACGTATCCGAAGCAGGAATGTATCCTTATGATGATATTGCAATAGTACCATCATTCGATATACCATCGGAATATATAGACGAAAATGCTCGTCAGTTTAGATATTCAAATCATACTACAGAAGACGATCACGGAATACATTTGCTTGGATATACAGAAGTAGATGGAAAGACATGGTTTTTGATCAAAGATTCAGGGTCGAGTGCAAGAAACGGAAAGCATGCAGGATACTTTTTCTATCACGAAGACTATGTGAAATTAAAAATGCTTGCATTCACAGTACATAAATCAGCAGTAGAAGATATATTGAAAAAAATGAAGGATTAAAACTTGATGGAAGATAATCAAGCACCAATAAATGGGGCACAATATTATACAGAAAATGGATTTTGGCGAAAATTAGCCTCGGCATCCAAAAGAGCAGGCGGAAAATTGCTCGAAACAGCACTAAGTTTGTTTTATGCAATGCAAGATTCCGATACACCCAAATGGGCAAAAACAGTAATATTAGGAACATTGGGCTATTTTATAATGCCAGTGGATGCAATTCCAGATTTTGCACCATTAGTAGGTTTTTCTGACGACATGACTGCATTGCTA
>CAZBNQ010000180.1:0-6199 GCA_964493035.1 uncultured Hyphomicrobiales bacterium
CATCTCAATTAGGTTTCATTACATGCGATTCGTATTCATGCTTAATAGGGTCGGGATTTGATGCCTTTCCTAATTGCACTCCTTTATGCTTTTTCAACAAATCATAGTTCATGCCGGATAATGATTTGATTTCATTTGCTATTTCATTAAATACTTCAGAAGCATTTTTATGTTTGAAATCGGCATTAAATGATTTTGCCAAATCAGAAATTATTCTCCATGAACTACGGCAATTTTTATCATCGTGTTGAGTCCATCTGTCGTTGTGCGATCCAAATTTATCTAATCTCGACAATTTCATACCCATTCTGCTTCTATTTTCTTTTGTTACTAAAGCAGGTGATACTCTTTGCACTCTCTTCATAATATTTACATAAGTGCCTTCGATTTCGGCAAATGTGCTCGATGCAAATACAACATGAGCTTGTTTTGTAAGATTATTATGATTTGAAGAATGAACTATCAACAATTCTAATTTATCCAGATTTGAAAGTAATGATGGAAACTCTTCCAAATTTTCTTCCATCACATATAATGCTTTTATTGCTTTAGATTTAATTTTATCAACTAAAGTATCTAAAGTCAAAGAGTCGTCTTGTGGGCTTAAACCAAGTTCAATCAAACCGTTTGTATTTGCATTTCTATCAGCAACTTTCAAGAAATCATCTTCAAAATCAGGATTATTTCTTTTCACAAAATCAATATTTGAAGATTTAATTACATTCTTAGCAAATTTCTTAAGAATGAAGTTGTTTTCTAAAGTAGATTTTGCAGAAGCAATAAACATTATTTCACTTGGTTTGAATTTCTTTAATTCTTGAGAAGCAAAACTATAAGCTTCGTCCCAAGCGACTTCAGTCAATTGATTATCTTTGATAATCATTGGATTCATAATACGATTAGTATTTACTTCTGGATAATAATCCAACCTACCGGCATCGCACATCCAATATTTATTGACATTCAAATTAGTATCTGGCTCTACTCGAAGAATTTCGTTATTACGCACGCCAAGCTTTGTATTGCAACCTCTAGCGCAGCCAGTGCAAATTGAGTCATTGAAACTCATATCCCAGACTCTTGATTTAAATCTGAAATCGCTTGAAGTGAGAGCACCAACAGGACAAATATCAATAACATTCATAGAATAGTCATTGTCAAATTTTGCACCATCGGCAACACGTATAGTAACATGATCGCCACGTTGCACAAATGATAATACATCTTGCTTGGCGATTTCTTTACCAAAACGAATACATCTCGAGCATGAAATACAGCGTTCGGCATCATAAATTACATTAGGACCCCAAACTTGTCGTTTATCTTTATGGTTTTTAGTTTCTTCAAATCTTGATTCGCCTTGGGAGTGGCTAAAAGCATACTCTTGCAGTTTACACTGACCTGCTTCGTCGCAGATAGGGCAGTCGAGCGGATGGTTAATCAAAAGGAATTCCATCACGGCTTCTTGGGCATGATTTACTTTGGGATTATTAATCCTAACATGCATACCATCAGAAATAGGAGTAGCACAAGCAATTTGAAGTTTAGGGAAATAATTGACATTAATATTTCCTTCAGAATCCTTTTCGAAATTGCCATCCGGCAATTTTTTAGGCATACCAACTTCAACAAGGCACATGCGGCAATTGCCCGAAACACTTAATTCCGGATGCCAACAAAAATGAGGTATTTGTAAGCCATTTTCATAGGCTGCTTCAATAATCGTTTTGCCATTCTGGGTTTCAATCTTTTGCCCGTCAATATATATATGCGGCATTTGAAAATCCTCTATTTTATTCTAATTTATTACGTATTTTCCAAAATAATTATTAAAATACTCGAGCTTATC
Source organism: uncultured Hyphomicrobiales bacterium (assembly GCA_964493035.1). Classification (GTDB taxonomy): domain Bacteria; phylum Bacteroidota; class Ignavibacteria; order Kapaibacteriales; family UBA2268; genus JAUQWR01. The sequence continues at coordinate 1,850 of CAZBNQ010000180.1, forward strand.
CTTTTGGATTTTAAGTTCGAGCATAGTGCCTTCATCAATATCTTCTCTTGTCATTACTTCGTAGCTTTTATATAGCTTCGAAACAATTTCGCTCGATGTGTAAGGAACCAAAATTTTATAAACGTTACTATGTTCATTATATTTGCTTTCTAATATCTCTAAGAGGGCTTGTATATTTATTCCGCGCTTTGCAGATATAAATACTGCATTTGGATAATTTGATTGAATTCCTTTTAGCCCATCATAATCTTCGAGCAAATCAATCTTATTGAAAACCAATATAGTTGGCTTTTCGATAATTTTCAAACTGTCTAATGTTTCTTCGACCACTTGGATTTGCTCTCTGAAAAATTCATGAGATATATCGACCACATGAACTAATATATCTGCTTCTGCTGCTTCTGCAAGTGTACTTCTAAAAGAAGCAACCAAATGAGTGGGCAATTTTCTAATAAAGCCGACAGTATCAGAAAGAATAGCTTTTTGTTTGCTTGGCAGTTCGAACGATCTAACTGTAGTATCGAGGGTTGCAAATAGTTTATTTTCTACATAAACATCAGCTTCAGTCAATTGATTCATCAAAGTAGATTTTCCGGCATTAGTATAGCCTACCAATGCAAATTTAGGCATTTCCGCACGTGATTTGCGTTGTTGCTCTCTTTGTGTGGCAATTTCTGTAAGCTTTGATTTCAAATGTTGGATTTTAGCTCTAATCATACGTCTATCGACTTCGATCTGAGTTTCACCAGGTCCGCGAGTTCCAATACCACCAAATTGCTTAGATAAGTGTGTCCACATTCTTGTAAGTCTTGGAAGTAGATATTGCATTTGAGCTAGCTCCACTTGAGTTTTTGCTTCTTGAGATTTTGCTCTGCTTGCAAAAATATCAAGTATCAAACCGCTTCTGTCTAATACTTTAATTCTAAGTTCCTGTTCAATATTTCTAACTTGAATAGGACTTAAATCATCATCAAAAATCGCTAAACTTATATTATTATCAGCAACAAAAGTTTTTATTTCTTCTAATTTACCTTTGCCAAGTGCAGTAGCAGGATGAGGCTTAACCAATTCCTGATAAAATTTTTCAATAATAACAGCACCGGCAGTTTCAGCTAAAAATGCCAATTCATCTAAGTATTCAAGAGCAAGCACCCTGTCTGAACCTTTTCTAACAACCGATATTACTATAGCTCTTTCGTTTTGTTCGCTTAATTCGTGCATAAAACCAATAATAGTTCCCAAAAAAACTTAATTAATTACGTAAAGACATAAGATTTATTATCAAAATCAGACTAAAATCTTTGTTTTTGTTAAATATAAAAAAAATCCGTGATTTTTCACGGATTTTTGAAAAATAAATTTTTAATTTGAAATAGGCATAGATTGAAGAGCCTCGAAATATTTTCTAATCAATTGCTCGTAATCTTTTGTATAACCTTGTTTGATAGATCTAAGCAGATCCTGAATTGCTTTAGATTTGCCTTCAACCGAGTTTAAATCTAATGAATTAGGAGATTTGCGATTATAATCCTTACCTGAATTAGCCTGACGATCTTTTTCAAAATCTCTATCGTTAAGTGATTTTGTAGCATCAAGCAATCTTGACAATATTTTTTCTTGGCGCTTTAGAGTTTCTGGACTTACATTACCAGACTTCATATCGTTTGCTACTTCTTTCATTTCTTGAGCAATTTTTTCTAAATCACCCAAAGATTTTTTCTCACCTTGGTTACCAAACTGCTTTTGTTCTTCGGCTAATTCTTGCATAGATTTTTGAGCTTTGCCTTGTTTGTCTGCCAGGCGGCCCATTTGGGCTTGCTGTTCTTGAGTCATTTTGCCTGAACCCTGTCCTTGAGCCATTTGTTGCAAAGACTGATTGAGGGCTTGCTGTTCGGCAGCCATTTGTTGCAATCTTTGTTGGAATCCCATACCAGAAGAATTGCCTTGAGATTGTCCTTGTCCCATACCGCCAGGATTTTCGCAAGCACCATTATTTTTCTGCATTGTCTGAAGCATAGTCTGCATTTGTCCGATTGCATTATTCATTGCCTGCATAGCATCTTGTTGAGCACTTGCTGCGTTAGGAGTTTTTCTTTCGGACAATTGATTGATTGCATTTCTCATTTGTCTAAGAGCTTGGCCTATTTGTGCACCCATTTCCGGAGTAACAGCAAATGATTTTTCGCCTAATTCCATCATAGAATTTGCTACATTCATCAAAGCATCATAGGCAGCTGCTTGTTCCTGCGCAAAATTTGGAATCTGAGTGGAATTAAAATCAGATTTTTGAGTTTTATTCTTTAATTGTTCTTGATCTTTAGACAATTCCAAAAGGTCATTTATAGCTTTTTGCATTTTGCGCATAGCTTCTTTCGAATTCTTGTCTTGCATTTTTTGCTTTAAGTTTTTCATTTTTTGAGTGAAATTCTTCATTTTTTTCTGAGCATTTCTCTGAGATTGTTGTGCTTTCTGAAAATCTCCTTTTTCGATATCTTCCTGAGCATCTTGCATATCTTCGGATGGATCTTGATTTGCCATAGATTCTTTAGCTTCGTCAAGCTCTTTCATAGGCATTTCAGATTCACCAAATTCTTTCATCATTTTTTCTAAATCTTTCAAATCATCTTTCATAGACTTTAGATCGTCTTTCATTCTTTGTTGCGAATTTGCCAGACTTTCTTTCTTGTCTTTATCATTAGGATTTGAATTGTTTAGTTGCTTTTCCAAATCTTCTAATTTCTTTTCCATTTCTTCTGAGCGTTTAGCTAGGGCGTCGGCTTTTTGTTCAAGCTGAATGCGTTTCAAGATTTTCATAGTTCTTTCAATGCTTTTTCTGAAACGTTCTTCGTCAAACTTTACCTCTTGCATTGCTTTCTGTAGCTGCTCTTGCGACATATTCTGCATTGCCTGCTCCATCATTCTCTGCATGCGGTCGAGTTCGGGCGATTTTACTTCTTGCATCAATTTTTGCAATTGCATATACTTCTGCAGAGTTTCTTGCGAAAGCAAATTATTTTGTTGCAGCTTTTGAGTGTTTTGCTGCAATTCTTTTTGGATTTGGTTTAGCTTTTCTTTTATTTCATTTTGCTTTTTCATTATGTCTTCAGCTTGTTTCTTTTGTTTCCAATCAAGCTGAGGATTTTCTTTTTTTAGAAGCTCTCTATTCAATTCTTCCATCTGTTTTTTCACAGTTTCAGCTTCTTTTAGAGTTTTTTGCAAATCTTTTTGGATTTTTTCTTGCACTTTTTCAGATTCATTCAAAACTTCATCATCAGATGGTAATTTGACGTTGAGAGTACCGGTTCTTGATTTTTTGGGTCCACCGATATTATCATTATCAGCAACTTCAAGATAAAATTCGTATTTGTCATCCGGTGTTATATCTATTGTAGATAAATCCCATATATATGGAAGTTCTTGAGCTAATTCCTTTGATACAATAGGAATATTGATTGATTTGAAATTCTTTTGTGGCTGACCATACTTAGAAGCAGTAAGTCTATAATATAGTTTGAGTGAAGAAAAACCATAATCATCTGCTATTGCTACTTTGATAGGAAGTAGTAAGTCTTTTGCCACTTCTACATCCATATTTGGAGATAATAGCATAATTGATGGCGAAGCATCTTCATTAACTAATATTGAATATTCAATAGGATCTACATTCGTTTGATTATCTTTATCAACTAATACAATTTTATAAGATCCTGTCTGAGTTATTCTAAATGAACCTGAGGCTTTGCTGTCATCGATATTCATTGAAATAATGCTTGAATCTCTTAAAGTAGAATCTTTAGAAAATTTTGCTTTATAATATACAATTGATGCCGATTTTAATGATTTATTTGAAAGCAAACTAAGCTCTACTGATGAGCCAATCAAAGCTGATAAATCTGCAGACTGCTCGTCAAATTGTTTAGGAGCAAATCCGGTATAAGATGGATATTTAAGTTTTCCGCTTAATGACTTTATAAGTGGTCTATCGATCAAATTTATTTTTCCAACTTCTGTTGTGATTGTCGAACTAAGCCATTGTGATTCTGCAAAGAATACTAATGAATTTTTTAATGAACTTATTTCATAAGAATAAATATTACCTGAATCGAGCCTTAAAATATATTTATCATAATTTTCCTGGATACCTTCCTTAATATTTAAAGTTATTGTTTCAGGAGCTTCGCCACTGGCTTTAACTATAATTTTGACAGCCGATCCTCTTAATGAATTTTGATTGATAGGGCTAATACTTATAGTATAGGGCGGAGGAGGCAAGAAAGATTGGTTCCAATTTGCTACTCTATAAAATGCATAATGCAGACTGGAACTCGTAAACATTGATAAACCACTAAT
>CAZBNQ010000181.1:0-6182 GCA_964493035.1 uncultured Hyphomicrobiales bacterium
GAAAAAAAACAATAGATTTAAGTTGTATTTATTTATTGTTTTCATTATTATAATCAATTTTGTTGTACTTATTTTATATAATGACGAATTGCATGAAAAAAAACATAAAGACATGATTGAACAAATTATTAAAGAAATGAATTTAGATTGAAATTTAGGTGTTGTATGGATTTTATTAGTAAATATAAATTATATTTTATTACTTCTATAGTAGCAATAGTATTGAATATACTTGTATTGTTTTCATTCTGGTATATTCAGAAGAATAATGAAATTAGAGACAAAAATTCAAAAAATGAAAAAACTATGGATATAAGAGCTTATCTAATCGATGAATTAGATCTGGATAGCACTCAAATAAATAAATTAGATGTGATATTGGAAGAATACATTGCAAAAGTGAATGAAAAGAGAAGAATAATAAAAGAATTACATGTTGAATTGAATAATAAGATATTTTCAGACACTGATAGTAATATTTTAGAAAAAGAATTTGTATCCTTGGGAATAAAAAAAGGTGAATTAGATAAGCTTAGTTTTGAATACCTCCGAAAAATAAATCAGATATGTAACAGGCATCAACAAGAAAAATTTAAAGAAATATTTAATGAAATTGGAAAAGAAATATTGAATAGTAGAGCAAAAAATTAAAGCAGCGAAGGCATAAATAAGTTTTGTCGTCTAAGTTGTTTTTAAAATGAGGTGATGTATGAAAAAGATGATACTAGGTTTGATTTTATTGACAACGTTAGCTGCTGCTGAAAATCTCAATGCTATGCCACCAAAAATGGATATAAAGCAAACATTATCTGACAATGCTCAGAAATATACAATTGCATTTAGCGGGTTAGCCTTTCTAAGCGGAGAAGAAGAATCTTATACTTTCTTACCTCCTGGTAAGCTATCCGATTATTTTGGCTTTCAATTTTTGCGTGATAATGATATAGACCAAATGGGCCACAATACTGATTTTGTCACTAAAAGTGCTAATAATATGCTGGCTTTGCTAAATAGTGAACAAAAACAAGAACTTATTGATTTGGCCAAAAAACAAGTGGCTACTATTAATGATTATGCTTATGCAAGATTTCCACTGATTAGAGCATTCCGAAGATTACTTGATAAAAATATGCCTCAAGGAGCTTATGGATTGGATAGTAACGAAGTGATGAATTATTCAGGCGAACTATTCAAAATTGATGGTATAATTAGTTATCAAAGAGCTAAGTTATTCAGCTCAATAATTAAATCGTTAAATAAATTTCAGATAGATTCTCTTAATAAATTGGCATCAGTCGGTATGAAATCGTGGCCGTTTTTAGAAGATCAAATTGATAAAAAATCAATGACTCACAACGAGCATGTGGCTGTGATGACTTATGCTAGTGAAATGTTTGCTTGGTATGCCGGTAGTATTGAAGCTGATGTTTACTTCTGCCCAGAAAGACAAGCTACTTACTTTGGTGGTTTCTATATGAAGGATATTCCTGCTATGGGCAATCCAAATTACACTATTGATGCTAATATTACTGCTAATAAGGGTAAAGCATTTTTGGATAATTTGGATCCAAACCAAAGAAAATTAATTGAAGATATTATTGTAATACAAAAACAAACTTTGCTTGATATTGTAAAAACTAGGGAAGAAATTTCTATCCTTTTAAGGGAGTTTTTACAAAATGATGATATCGATAGCATGAAAGTTATCAAACTATCAGAAGACTATGGTAAGTTAGATGGTTATCTTGCTTATCTCTATGCATCAAGATTTGCAAATGTGGGATGGACTTTGACTCAAATGCAAAAAGATTCTTTGATGAAATTGAGAGATTTGGAAGACTACCCGGCAAGCAAACCTTTCCTATTTTCAGATAAGATTGACTGGCCCAATATTATTAATACAGATTTTATGTTTGATGAGGCTAATAGTATAAACCTTAATGAAATTGAAGATGTTATTTTAAAGCCAAATCCATCTCATGGAATGATTGAAGTGAATTTAGATGGATTTAATTTAGATAATATTGAATTGAAAATTGTCGATATTTATGGCAAAGAAAGGATGGATATCAACAATAATTCGAATAATCCGAGATTAATAATTAATACAAAAAAATCCAATTTGGAATCTGGAGTATATTACTTACTTATAATAAGTCCGGAAAAAAGAATCTGCAAGAAATTAATTATAATGAATTAGAAAGAGGGCAATTTGATAAAATATTTGTTAATTCTATTTGTGATATTTTATTTTGAAGCAGATGCTGCTTATCAAATCGAAAAAATATCATCTGACCATAAATTTACTGAAGGTCCCTTTTGGGTAAAATCTAATGAGCCATATTTGCTTTTTAGTGATATAAGTGAGAATAAAGTATATAAAATTGATAAATTCGGACAACTATCAACATATATTGATGGATCCGGCAATTCGAATGGATTATGCCTTAATAGTAATGGTAAATTGATTTTAGCCCAACATGGCAGCAGACAAATTGGAGTTTTTGAAAACGGAGTAATTAATACTTTGGTTTCACACTATAAAGGTAAAAAGCTCAATAGTCCGAATGATATATGCTTGAGAAAATCTTCAGGAGCAATGTATTTTACAGATCCTGCCTATGGTATTGAACCTAAAGATGAAGAACTGGGATTTTACGGAGTTTACTGCATTCCAAATGGAACTAATCAAGCGGTATTGCTTGTAGATTCGCTTAAAAAGCCTAATGGTATAGCTCTTTCTCAAGATGATTGGTATCTTTACGTTTGCGATTCAGAATCGAAAAACTTGTATAGATATGAATTGAAAAGTGATACATCATTTAAATCAGCTGTGTTATTTGCTTCTTTTGATTCCGAAATTGATGGTGTCAAAACAGATTTGGATGGAAATGTATATGTGGCTCTAAGCAATACAGGTATAGTAGTTTTAAATTTTATTGGACAAGTTATTGATACTATATCAATTCCGGAAAAAACTCGCAATATGGCATTTGGTGGATTTTATGGCAATAATCTCTATATCTGTGCTGGTAATAGTATTTATAGGGCTAAGAATTTAAATAATTACCCATTTGTATTAAATGAATATTTAGGAAGACCAAGCGATAAATCAGTTACAATAAATATGCTTGCCGAGAATGATGTTGATATATTTGTTGAATACGGCAAAGTAGAAAATACTTATGATAAGCATACTGATGTTTATACCTTTTCTGCAAATGAACCAATTGAAATAGAATTAAAAGATTTAGACGAAAATACTGAATATTTTTATAGAGTAAACTATAAAATAAAAGGTAATAATCAGTTTTCAGAAAGGAAGCCTGCTAGCTTTCATACAAAACGTAACTCCGGCGAAAAATTTACTTTTTCAGTTCATGCAGACCCACATTTAGACTATTCTTCGAATTATATCACTTATATAAATACAATGAGCAATACATTAAAGTCAAATCCAGATTTTATGATTGATTTAGGTGATAATTTTATGACTGATAAATTAAAAATAAAATCATTTGAAAATATAAAAGATAGGATGTTATTGCTCAGACATTATTACGAAAAAATTTCAAATTATGTCCCTATTTTTCTGGTTATAGGCAATCATGAGGCAGAAAATGGTTGGGAACTTGATAATAAAGAAGATAATATTGCAATATTAAATACAAAACTTAGAAAGCAATATTATCCAAATCCAATTCCTAATGAGTTCTATTCGGGTGACGAAACTGAATATAATTTCATTGGATTACGTGAATCATATTATTCGTGGACTTGGGGCGATGCTCTTTTTGTTTGTATAGATCCATATTGGAACACTACAAAAAAACCAGGAATGACAAAAAATTCTTGGGATTGGACTCTTGGAAAAAAGCAGTATGATTGGCTGAAGGAGACTTTAAAAAAGAGTAATGCCAAATATAAATTCGTATTTTCTCATCAATTGGTTGGAGGAGATACTGAGGGAAGAGGCGGTATAGAATATGTTCCATATTTCGAGATGGGTGGTAATAATCCCGACGGAACTAATGGATTTCTAATTAACCGTTCAAATTGGGAGTTGCCTATTCACCAGTTGTTTGTTGATTATGGCGTTAATGTTTTTTTTCATGGTCATGATCACTTATATATTCGTCAAGAATTGGATGGTGTTGTTTATCAATTAGTTCCTCAACCAAGTTTATATAATTATACAGGTATAGACCAAGCAGCAAGTTATGGTTACAAAGGCAAAATACTTCCTAACTCGGGACATTTAAATATTTTAGTTGATCCAGATAGTTGCAGAATTGACTATATAAGGTCATATCATGTTGATAATTCAAAGAAAAATGAAATAAATGGAAAATTAGAATATTCATATTTAATATATCCGAATATTATAAAAGATGTAAATACTGATATAAGTAGAAAAGAAGTATTTAATATTCAATATAATAATCAAGATATTTTGAAATTGATTTTCCATAATATTAATTCAAGTGGGACGATAACAATAAATAATATACTTGGGGAAAGAATTTCTGAGTTTGAAATAAATATTGTTGATAACTACTTTTGTTATAATTGGGATTTGAGAAGCGACAATGCTGAAGTAATTCCTAATGGTATATATTTCATTACTTTAAGAACTGATAAAATGGAAATAACCAGAAAGTTTATTAAAATGTAAGGAGAGATTGGATGAATAGATTGATAAAGAATTCTTTGCTAGTAGTTTCAATATTTTTGCTTAAAAACTATGCATATTCTGGTTTTCTGGAAAAAGCAACAATTATACTTGGAAGACCTACTCAAAATTCAATAACGGCTAATGTTTTAGCAAAAAAATATTTGGAATTTTATATTGAATATGGAGATTCAGAATCTCTGCTTAATCAAAAAACAGAAGTATACACTTCAATTTATCCTGAGCCCAAGGAATTTGATATAGATAATCTTAAGTCAAATACAAAATATTACTATAAAATTAATTATAGAGAAAACTCAAATGCAAACTATGAAAAAAGTGATACTTACTTTTTTCATACTCAAAGGAATATAGGATCTTCATTTAAATTTACTATCCAGGCAGATCCACATTTATATGATAAGAAAGGTAGCCATGGATTGATGAATATATCGATGCAAAATCAATCAAAAGACAGTGCAGATTTTATAATAGATCTAGGAGATACATTTGGTGACGATCATAATCCATTTACAATAAGCGACGAGGAAATAAAACAATTGCATCTGGATTACTTGCCATTTTTTGGAAATCTCTGCCATTCATCACCATTGTTTTTATGTTTGGGCAATCATGAAGGCGAAAGTGGCTATTATTTGTTACAAAATCCTCCAAACAATTTAGCCATTAATGCAAGTAAATGGAGAAACAAATATTATCCTAATCCATATCCTGACGGATTTTATACAGGCAATAATGATATTGAAGAGTTTGGGGTTGGTCGGCCTAAAAATTATTATGCTTTTGAATGGGGTGACGCTCTATTTGTTGTTTTAGATGTTTATAGATATTATACAGCTAATGAAAAACCCAAAAAATGGGAATGGACTATTGGCGATAAACAATATTTCTGGTTTAAAGAAACTTTAGAAAATAGCAAGTCAAAATTTAAATTTGTATTTGCTCATCATACTCTTGGGCAAGGACGAGGAGGAATTAATACTGCTATGCTCTATGAATGGGGTGGCTGGGAAGATACAAAAAAGTCTAAATGGGGATTTGATATTAATAGACCAAATTGGACAAAACCTATTCATCAATTGATGGTTGATAATAATGTAAATATTTTTTTTCAGGGACACGACCATTTGTTTGCTAAAGAAGTTCTTGATAATGTAATATATCAAGAAGTTCCAATGCCCAGTGATTCAACTTACAAGATTGGTGTTACTGACAATGGAGATGCATATTCTGATATTATTATTGATGGCTCAGGTTACTTGCGAGTTGATGTTAATAGTGATTATATAAATGTTGACTATGTCAAATCATTTTTACCAAAAGATGAAAATAGTCAAAATATTAATTATTCATCTGCTTATTCTTATAAAGTTTTTTCTAAAAATACAGAAATTGAGGATATACATTTGGCTAAATCAAATCCAATAATAGAGTATTATAATTATTCCAAGCAAATTGAAGTTAAATTTGCAAAATCAGATCATTTAGA
>CAZBNQ010000182.1:0-6176 GCA_964493035.1 uncultured Hyphomicrobiales bacterium
ATCTCTGATGAGATGATTTTAGGCAAATTTCTTCTGAGAGAACTAAAAAATGATACAAAGAATTGGCCCGTTTATTATGATGAGAGAATTGTAGAATATTTAATTTCACTTTCTTCTGCAGCAAAATCTAATCCTAGACTAAAGTATTCAAATGATTTATTTTATAATATTACAATAATAAACACTGATAAAGTTTTTATCTTTTCGCTCCCAGGTGCAAACTATGTAATATCTTTAGGGCTACTTAAAGCAATTGATGATGAATCAACAATATTTGCCCTTATAGCCAATGAAGTTTATAAGTCTAATGAAAGAATTGTTACAAAAAAAATGCTTAAAGAATATACAATTTATGATTTGATTAGATTGTCCACTGATACTTCAAGCGTCGAATCAAAAAATTTGGCTCAAAGAGTAATTAATAATTTTGATTTTATCAAAACAGATCTTGATGATGAATATTATCTTGATAGTTTGACCTTCTACCTTACTTATTCAAATGAAAGAAATGTATATGGGCTCAAGAATTTTTTGGAAATTACTAAGAAAAATTTAGACAATGAACTATTTAAAGAGCAATTGACTCTTCATGCATTTTCTGATAAAAGAATCGAAAGATTAGATGCTTTTATGAAAAAAGAAAAAGTATTAGCTCCAACAAAACAAAATACTTTTTATGATTTTTATCAAGAATTTAAGAAATTATTACCAAAGTGATTATGAATGCAATAGAAAAATTACAAGAATCTGTTAAAGAAAAAAATACCCTCCTTTGTGTGGGATTAGACAGCGATCTTAATAAAATACCTGATACTTTTTCTAAAAGTATGGCAGGACTATTAGATTTCAATTTAGAAATTATTAATGCAACTAAGGATCTTGCTGCATCTTTTAAGATAAATTTTGCTTTTTATGAACAATACGGAGTCGAAGGATTTTCTGTATTAAAAGAAACAATGAAGGCTATTCCAAATAATATTTTTACTATTGCTGATGCAAAAAGAGCAGATATTGGCAATACTTCAAAATCTTATGCAAAATCTGTTTTCGACTTCTTTGATGCAGACTCGATCACTGTAAATCCATATATGGGCATAGATTCTTTGGAGCCTTTTTTTGAATATAAAAACAAGATGGTATTCGTTTTGGCTCTTACTTCCAATCCAGGATCTTACGATTTCCAAAGACTTCTATCAGATGGCAAGCCAATTTATAAACATGTTGTTGAGCGCAGCACAAGTATATATTCTAATGATCAATTAGGATTTGTAGTTGGTGCTACTCATCCTAAAGAATTAGAAGATACAAGAAATATTGCTAAAAATTATACATTTTTGATACCGGGAGTTGGTGCTCAAGGTGGTGATATTCAAGCTGTTTTGAAAGCCAACCAATCTGATAATGCTCTAATTAATGTGTCTAGAGCCATCATATATCCGGAACCTAAGAACAAATTTATCGATGACGTCAGAGAACGGGCTATCTATTACTCACAAGCTTTGAGAAATGTATGAAAAAATTGTTGATTGCATTATCTGTTGTTCTGCTTTTTGCTTGTTCGGAGGAGGATTATCTCGAACCTCCAATAGATACTAGCAAACCACTTTTTGAATTGAAAGTTGGTAATACCTGGGAAATGAAAGATAATTTAGGAAATACTTGCACTTTGAAGATAAGTGAAGTCAATAAATATCCCTGGGTTATTAATTTTTGGGATACTACTAAAAAAGATACTCTCGAAACTTATATTTTAGAACAAAAGATAATTGTCAATAATTTCCCTCAATATCATAATTTTGCATTAGCAAAAGTAAAAGGTGGAATTCTTTTTGGAGATTCTTACCACTCTTTGATCGATAAACAAATGGAACTTCCATTTTTTGTAAAATTATTTACTATCCCTGATTCTACTTTTGAAATAAAAATCGATAGAGATTCTACTACTCTAAAGCTTGGGGATAAATTGATACCTGTTGTAAATTATGCAAAATGGGAAAAAAAGCTAATATCATTACCAAATAATGTTGTTAAATGGGGTTATGAAGTTATTCATTATAGCAAAAGATATGAAGTAAATCCAGGTATTTATGGTTCTGATTATAGTTTTGCCGATAGTGTCGGTTTTGTTAGATTCTGGCAATACAATTTGAAATAAATTCAAGAAATTACGATGAAAGCTGATAATGCTTCCGAATTGGAGCTGCAAAAAGCAGTTCATTTGTTTTTATCAGATCCTTCCAAAATATTTAACACAAAATCCGGTAAAAGACTTCAAGTGCTTTCACCGGGAAGACATAATTTGTTTGCTGGTCCCGATTTCTTAGAAATCGGGATTTTGCTTGATGGATTTGTTATTGTTGGCAATGCTGAATTTCATAAAAAATCCTCTGATTGGTTCTCTCATCAACACGACGATAATTCTGCTTTTGATGATGTGATTCTCCATATTGTATTAGACGATGACTCTTCGAAACACTCGAATATAGAATTACTCTTATTGAATAGAAATGATATTGAGAATTTGAAGCCTGAGTCCGAAAATAATTTCAAAGCCGATATTGATTCAATAGAAGATTTACAACATTTTGCTTTGTTGCGTTTATTAAGAAAAACTTCTGAAGCTCAAAAATTTTTGAATAAACTTAATCTTGAAGATAGCCTTATTGAATACAGCAAACTATTTCTTGAAAAATATTACAATAAAAGAAGACGTCCAATTTATAAAGCCAATAGATTTATAAATTTGATCGATGCACTTCCTAAATCTCTTGTATTTTTATTTTTGAATGAATTGATGCAAGGCAAATCAATTCTTGTGCAAGATACATTACAAACTCTTATCAAAAAACAAATTGCCGACGAAGGTGCACATCTAAGGCGTGAATTAATCTTAAATTCGGTATTACCTCTAGCGCTCTGCTTATCAGACGAACAATCAAGAATCAATCTATTTTTATGGTATTGGTCTACTCCATCGCTCAATCAATATGGGCATTTGAGCAGAGCTTTCCCAAATATATCGCAAAATTTTCTTTGGCAGCAACAAGGTATGTTAGAATATATAAAAGATTATGGCAAGAAAAAAAATATAGTCGCTGATACTCTAAAGACTTATGGCTTTTCTAATATTTTAAGCTTTTATCGAGAGGGCAAAGCTCCATTTATTGATTACAATAGCGATATTTAGTCTAACCTAAATTTTAATTTTATTCGTTTATATCATTTTTATAAGAAATCGGTGATAAAATGGCAAATAAACTTGAATTGGAGTCAAGTCCATATCTATTGCAACATAAAGATAATCCTATTAATTGGTATCCTTGGGGAAACGAAGCATTCAACAAAGCTGTCGAAGAAAATAAGCCTATATTTTTGTCTATTGGATATTCTACCTGCCATTGGTGTCATGTAATGGCAAAAGAATCATTCACTGACTTGGATGTAGCAGAGGTCTTAAACAAAGATTTTATTGCTATAAAATTAGATAGAGAAGAAAGACCTGATATAGATAATATATATATGACAGTATGTAATGCAATGAATGGTTTTGGTGGTTGGCCACTTACAATTATTATGACTCCTGAAAAAAAACCTTTTTTTGCAGCTACTTATTTGCCAAAAAATACAATTAGAAATAGAATTGGATTGATCGATCTATTGAAAAATATTGTCGATATCTGGATTAATCAAAATAACGACATTCTTGATACCGCTGATTCAATAACAGAAAAACTTCAATTGATAACAAGCAACAAAAAGAGTGAACCAATCAAATCAGAATTATTGCAAAAAGCACTTTATTTCTATGAAAACGAATTTGATCGTTTTTTTGGAGGATTTGGCTCTGCTCCTAAATTTCCAATGCCACACAACTATATGTTTCTGTTGAATTATTATTTGAAATATAATATTGATATAGCCAAGGAAATGGCGACTTTTACTCTCGAAAAGATGGCTTTATCAGGTATTAATGATTGTATTGGTGGAGGATTTCACAGATATTCTACCGATAACAAATGGCATCTGCCCCATTTTGAAAAAATGCTTTATGATCAGGCTTTTCTTATCAAAGCTTATTCCTTAGCATTTAAAATTACTGAAAACCCATTATTCAGCAAGACAATTGAATCTATTATCGATTATGTGAATTGCAAACTAAAATCGCCTGATGGTCAATTCTTTTCGGCTGAAGATGCTGATAGCGAAGGTGAAGAAGGTAAGTTTTATACATTTGAGTATTTTGAATTACAAAATCTATTAAATCATGATTTCGAATATGCTAAAGATATATTTAATATTCTTCCTAATGGTAATTATATAGATGAATACAGCAAAACAGAATCCGGTAAAAATATACTATCTCTTATTAATGCAAAGAATTATGATTTTGATAAGTTCGATAGTATTCGAAAAAAAATATACGATTACAGACAATTAAGAAAATCTCCAAGTTTAGATGATAAGATTCTAACTGACTGGAACGCTATGATGATTTCAGCATTGGCATATTCAGGAAAAATTTTAAACAACTTTATCTATATCAACCAAGCTATTGAATCGATGGATTTGTTGCTTGAAAATGTATTTAAAGATTCGAAATTATTCCATAGGCAAAGACATGGATTGGTTGGAATAAATGCTATGATAGATGATTATGCTTATTTAATTGATGCTTTAATTGAATTATATCAAACTAATTTCAATTACAAATACTTAGATAATGCTGTTAAATTAATGGAGCTTGCTATTGAAAAACTTTGGTCTGTCGATAATAATGCATTTAAAATGTCAGAAAGTGCAAGCGATCTTATTACTGAATCTATAGAGCATTATGATGGTGCTATCCCTTCAGGAAACTCAATCCAAAGTAGAAATTTGTTTTTACTTTATCATCTAACCGGTGAAACTAAATATAGAGATTATCTTGAAAAACTAATTTCTTCACTTCCTTCTACTATAAATACTTATCCAATTGGATTTAGCCAAGTTTTAAGTACAAAATTACTTATGGAATCAAACTATTCTGAAATAGTAATTTGTGCTGAAAATTATATCGATGCTGTTCCATTTATTGATTATTTAAGACAAATAAAAAACAATAACTACCTAATTCATGTTAAAACTAATGATATAATTAGTAGTTCAGACAATTTTGAGCTATTAAAAAATTATCCAATCGAGCCAAATAGAGTTTCAGTATATATTTGTACAAATTATACTTGTGAAAGAGCTATTCATAGCCTCGAAGAATTAAAACAAAAAATGTGGTAGTTTTTATCCTTGATTTTTATATTTTTGTTTTATTTTAAAAAATTGACAAAAATATGAAACTGAATAAAATTGATGAGTATATATGGGAAATTTCATCAAATGAAGTTTCCCATATGAATGTACCGGCACAAATATTTGCCAGCGAATCAATGTTGCCAGCCATAAAAAGCGACAAGGCATTGAAGCAACTAAGCAATGTCGCTTCACTTCCCGGAATTCAAACAAAAGCATTGGTCATGCCTGATGTCCACGAAGGTTATGGATTTCCTATTGGCGCTGTTGCTGCAATTGATGCAGATAATGGTATAATTTCGCCAGGTGGAATCGGTTATGACATTAATTGTGGCGTAAGATTATTAAAATCTGACTTGTATTATGACGATATAAAGCCATATATCAATAATTTAAGTAAAGAAATTTATAAAGCAGTACCTTCTGGGGTTGGAACTTCCGGACAAATCAAACTGAATTCCAAAGAACTTGATAAAGTACTAAAAAATGGAATGAATTGGGCTAAATCAAATAATTATGCTGATGATAATGATTTCGAATTAGTTGAATCAAATGGATATTTGCAGCAAGCAGTATCAAATTCAGTTTCCCAAAAAGCTAAAGATCGTGGCTTTGATCAATTAGGAACTATGGGTTCTGGCAACCATTTTGTAGAAATTGATTATGTAGATAAAATTTATGATGATAAAGCAGCTAATGTATTAGGACTTGATAAGAAGCAAATAGTTGTTCTTATTCATACAGGGTCAAGAGGCTTAGGCCATCAAGTTGCAACTGATTATATTAAATCCATGATTAATGCCCAAGATAGCTTGGAATATAAACTTCCGGATAAGGAGTTGGCTGCTATGCCAATTAATTCAGAATTAGGAAAAAGATATTTTGAAGCAATG
>CAZBNQ010000183.1:0-6174 GCA_964493035.1 uncultured Hyphomicrobiales bacterium
GTTTGCATAGTAATAGTACTTGCTCCTCTAAGCTTTTTACCTTTTTGTCTTTCATTATATTGTTTAGCATTTTCAATTGCTTTCCAATCGAAACCATCGTGTCGAAGAAATTTTTTATCTTCGGATGCAATTACTGCTCTAAAAATATTTGGAGAGATATCGTCGTAGCTAACCCAATCTTTGTCTATTCCTACAGTTTTGCCACTAAAAATTCCTTCAATAGGTCTAATCACCATAAGAGGAGTGATAGGAGGCGGTAGGTATTTATAAACAACTACAAGTACACAGGAAAAGATTACAAAAGAAACAACTAATGTAACCAAAAATATAAAAATCTTTTTGAGTAAACGCATATTTACATTACAAAATAAAATTAAAAAAATCGGGACCGGATAAAAAACAGAATCAATTTCATAAAAAATAAGATATGCTGTTTTTTATCCGATCCCGAACCTTTTAAAATTTTTCAAAAATTTCAAGAACGAAATTAAGAAAATTTTAGTTAGTTTCCACGTGTTCCAAAAGAATTTCAGAAATATCTTTGACCGAAACATCTTCCAAATCTTTAGCTTTAACTCCGTCAGTCATCATAGTCATACAGAAAGGACAATTGACAGCAATAGTTTTGCAACCGGTAGCGATCAATTCTTCGCTACGTTCGATATTAACACGTTTGCCTTGAGTTTCTTCCATAAACATCTGACCACCGCCAGCACCGCAGCACAAACCTCTATCGCCGGAGCGTTCCACTTCTTTGATATTTAAGCCAGGAATAGAATTTAAAACTTTTCTTGGTTCGTCATAAATTTTATTATATCTGCCCAAGTAGCATGAATCGTGATAAGCAATATTCATTAATTCCATGCCTTCTTTTTTGATTTTGAGCTTACCAGATTCGATAAGTTCTTCGAGGAACTGAGTATGGTGAATTACTTCGTAATTGCCGCCGAAATCAGGATATTCATTTTTGAAAGTATTGAAGCAGTGAGGGCAGATAGTAACAATTTTTTTGACGTTATATCTGTTCATAGTTTCAATATTAGCTTTGACAAGCATATCAGCCAAATATTCATTACCAGTACGTCTGGCAACATCACCATTACATTGTTCTTCGTTGCCAAGAATAGCGAAGTTGACATCAGCGATTTGCATCAATTTAGAGAAAGCAACAGAAATTTTCTTAGCTCTATCATCAAAACTACCAGCACATCCAACCCAGAATAAAACATCGAAATCTGGATTATCTGCAGCAGTTTTAACACCAGTACCTTCAGCCCAATCAGCTCTTTCAGAAGCCGAGAAAGCCCAAGGAGTAGCATTGTTTTCTAAGTTGCCGAAAGTAGGTTGAAGCTCTGCCGGGAAGTTTGATTCCATCATTACCAGCGAGCGGCGCATACCAACAATAGCGGGAACGTGTTCGATAGTAACCGGGCATTCCTGCATACAAGCACCGCAAGTAGTACATTGCCATAGAGCTTCAATATTTTCGTATTCGCCAATAAATTTTTTGTCGAGTAAAGCTTTTTCTTCATCACTAAGTTCAAGTTCTGGATTTTGGGATTGCTTAACCATCAAAGGAGCTTTATCCATAACTCTATCGCGAATTTGAATAATAATTTCGCGAGGATCTAAAACTTTGCCAGTAGAATTTGCTGGGCAGACGCTAGTACATCTACCGCAATGAGTACAAGTATAGCCATCTAAAAGGTTTTTCCACTTAAGATCTTCGATATCGACAACACCAAATTTTTCTACGCCTTCGGCTTCGAAGTCAATTTTTTCTAACTTATTGACTGGCTCTAACGAAGAAAGAAAAACATTTGGAACGGATGTCAAAACATGCAAATGTTTTGAATAAGGAAGATAATTCATGAAACCAAAAATGCAAATAATATGAATCCAGAATGAAGCTTCATGAATAAATTCTGCAGATTCGGGGCTGATAATAGTGCTTAATAATGCAGAAAATGGTCGTACTGCCCATGATGCATCAGTATTCATAACAATTGCACTGGCATTTTCGAATAGCAAGGATGTTACGATTGTAAAAATCATCAAAAGTATCATACCAGCTTCAACTTTTTCGCCTTCTACCTGCAAACGTGCAACTTTCGCAATATATCTTCTGTATAATGCCCAAACGATACCCATAATTATAAGTACGCAGAATACGTCTATCAAAACAGAGATTACAGAATAGATCGGACCAAGATAGTTATAAATATTCTTAAATCCGAAACCTGTAAATACTGAGTTTGAAGCAGCAAACAAAAGAACTAAAAATCCCCAGAATATCCAAGCATGGACAGTGCCTCCACTTGGCTCACGGAAAATTTTTGTTTGGAAAATTGCTATTTTTAGAGTTTGCATTATTCTTTCTGATATTCTATCAGTACGGTTTTCTGCTTGTCCAACCTTTAGATAGGAGATGAGCCTCATGACGTTTTTGATTAGAAAACCAAAAGCAATCACGAATAGAACAATAAAGATTACGTTTTTGACACCAAATTCCATATACATTTCTAAAATAGTTAATAAAAATTCTTAAATATATTAATTGAAAAATTAAGGGAAATCGCTTAAATTACAAAATTAAATATATGAAATACTTTAGTCTGATATCGAAAAATGAAAATTATCAGATAAATTTTAATTTTAGGTATGGTTAATTATTATGAGTTTAAGAGATAAATTTTATAATATTTATGATAAAATTGCCGGCAAAAATCCAAACTGTAACATATTGCATTATTGTTGGTTAGGTGCTAAAGATTTAAACAGAGATTTGAGAGAAGTTCTACCCTCGCTAAAGGGCAAATTATTGGATGTGGGATGTGGAGATAAGCCTTATAAATATTTATTAACAAATGTGGACGAACATCTCGGGCTTGATGTCTATAAAGACAAACATATTGATATTGTAGTCGAAAGAGATAAAGAATGGCCTATTAAAGATAATGAATTTGATAGTATTATAAGTACTCAGGCGCTCGAGCATGTAGATAATTTAGATCTTTTTCTTAAAGAGATTTTTAGAATTTTAAAACCTAATGGAAAAGTAGTTATCACTTTGCCTTTTATCGAATGTGAACATGCAATGCCATACGATTATCGTAGATTTTCAGCTAATGGCATTCGGTATGTGATGGAAAAAATGGGTTATGAGATAGTGGAAATTCGCAAACAAGGCGGATTTGGCAGCTCATTTGGTTTTATGTTTTTAGCATTTATTTTTTCTTTTAAATTCTTAAGAACTTTGTTTGCGTTACTTATGCCGATATGGTTTGTTATTACTTTAAAAGTTAATATTATCGGATGGATAATTGACAAGCTCGATCATTCTCAAGCATTCTATCCGAATTTGATGGTGATAGCTACTAAGAGCGATAAATATGTCAAGAATTAAATTGATAAGAGAAGATATTACTAAACTTGAAATTGATGCTATTGTTAATGCTGCCAATTCAAGTTTATTGGGCGGCGGCGGTGTCGATGGTGCTATTCATCGGGCTGCAGGTCCTGAATTATTAGAGGAATGCCGAACATTAAAAGGCTGCCAAACTGGTGAAGCTAAGATTACAAAGGGATATAAGCTAGCTGCAAAGTATGTGATTCATTGTGTTGGTCCAATCTGGAATGGTGGTAATAACAATGAAGATGATCTATTGCAATCATGCTATAATAATGCATTGGCAATTGCATCAAATTTTGGAATAAAATCCATTGCATTTCCAAATATTAGTACTGGTATCTATTCATTTCCAAAAAATCGAGCTGCAAAAATTGCTTTTTCAGTTGTGGAAAAATATTTAGAAAATAATTCTATTCCAGAAATAGTCTATTTCGTTTGTTTTGATGATGAAAATTTTAATATATATAAAAATCTTTTAAAAGATTAAGCGGTGTGATATGTTAAGAAATAAAGTTTTAATATTGTTAGTTATTATTTCCGGTTTACTTAATTCATGTATTGATGAGAACGATTCATTGGTGAATCCACCACCAAAAAGTGAATCTGTAAAAGTCAGATTTATTAATTTAGCCGGCGATAAAGAAATACGTACATTGAGTATGGAAGAATTAGCTCAGTTTACTGATATTGCCTATGGAGCAAGCTCTTCATTAATCCAACCTCCGGCTGATTCGACTAGTATGATAGTAAAAAAGAATGGAAATATAGAATACAGGTTGCCTTACAAACAAAGATATGCTCGCAATTTGATTTATACAGTTGTTGCATTGCCAAGCCATATTGGAGCTAATAATTACAGAGTAGTAGATACTTTAATATCTTTTACTAATTCATCTACTATCCCTGCCACTTCAATCGAAGCATACCTAAAGCTATTCAATGCCATACCCGATTCTCTATCAACTTATTCTCTTGCATTGGGCTGTCCTAATGGGCAAAGCATTTTTCAAGGTGTTCAGTATAGACGATATACACCTGCAATTGGCGTTCGTTCTGGCGAAATTACTGTTTCTCTTATAAAGAATAATTCAGGAATACCTGAACTCAAAGGATTATACAAATTAAATCTTCAAAAACGAGGCCAATACACATTGTTTGTGAGATTAAACAGTGCTAATGAGGAAGAACTAGTATTATTAAATGAAATGACTGAAACTACTGATGCAATGTCATATCCTGAAAGAGTAAATGAAAGAAAAACGTTTATCAGAACTATAAATTTATCATCGCAAGCAGTTGATCTTGCAAAAGCACCCGGTTCGGAAATTGTATCTGGATTGGTCCCATTTAGAATTTCAAATTACAAAGATCAAGAAACATGTGTTTCTACCAGTAAAGATACAATAGTGACATATATAAATGGCAATGAAAAGAATAAAACTTTTGGCTCATTCGATGTAAATGAAAAATACACTATTATAACTGCTGATTCTGGTGATTATAAAGCTCAAAAGACTATTATTATTGAACCGGTTAGATTGAGAGAAGACAAAGGCTCAAAATCAATTATTAGAGTAGTCAATGCCAGCTCAAAGCAAGTTAATGGCATTACAGTTTCACTAGGCGCGAGAGAAACCAGCAATTGGACTAAAGAAGATTCAATTCAAGGTTTTAGATCGGGTGATGTAATGGCAAGCAAACTTCATTTTGGTCAAGTTTCTGATTATTATTTAGTGCCTCAAGGTGTAATTCCGGTTGCTGTATTTACTTCTTCCGAACCGGCAAAATATTTGTTGAGTTCGCGTTTAACAATTGAATCGAATAAAAATTATTTATTAATCTTTGCAAAAGATGAGAATGGAGATGAGAAAGTAAGCTTAGTAGAAGAAGAGACTAAAGATAATTTCCTATCATTTTCAGATTATGGTGTATTTGTTCAATTAGTTAATGTAGTTCCCGGCAAAAATGTAATGAATATCAATTTTCCTGGTCTGATCAGTAATGGAAAATTGTATTATGGAGGATCTCTTGCTACAGTAGTAAATGAAGGATCAAACACAATTAGCCTCAATGGAGTACAATTCAATTTTAATGCTGACAAGACAAAAAGAAATTTGATAATAGCTTCCGGTACGAACGATAATATACAAGTGTTTGATATTCAATCTCCTCCTATGGGAGCAGACTTTAACAACCACAAAAGAAGATTTATTAATGCCAGCAGCGAAATACAAAAAGTAAATGTAAAGTTGAATGATACAACATATATTTTTGAAAATATTGATTTCAAATCAGTATCTGCAATTGAAACATTAAACAAAGCAAAAAAGTTTAGCTTGATATTTGAAAATGCAGATGGCAAAAAGCAATTAACAAGAATAGACGATATATTATTGACAAATGGAAAAAACTATTCAATCATTTTTGCGGGTAATTCGTCTAACGGCGGGTACTCGCTGATTATTCAGCAGGAATATTAATCACTATATTAGGAGTCAGATGAAAGCTTTAGTATATATAGTTTGTTTAGGTATAGGTATGTTTCTCGGAACATACGGAGGATTGACAAAGCCGAAACCAACATGGTGGAAATTTACTGCTATTGGTCTAATCCTTTTGTCTTCGATTATTACTTTATTCCCAAAAATCGGAGCAAATTATGAGGTAGCCGACTATATGTTTAGTATGGCACCAAGCCACAAATTGCCTGTCCATGTTTATCTGAATGAAAAAACATTACAAAAAGACGAAAACGGCGTTTC
>CAZBNQ010000184.1:0-6134 GCA_964493035.1 uncultured Hyphomicrobiales bacterium
ACATCCCAATTTAGTTTGAATAATTCACCATAATTTGGCAATAAATCTCCTGCTATGCTGTTCAAATAAAACACTAACTTAGAATTGTTATCTAATGCATCTTTTATTAAAAACTTACCAGATACAGCTGTGCCTTCAATTAAGGTCTTCAAATCAGGCCTTACTACCGAAGGATTATAGTTTATCTCTACTTTAATTGCATCTAATTGTGCAAACTGAATATCGTCACCTTTGTTTAGCGACACTCTTGTTGCTATTTGTTGTCCAATTGTTGCAGTTTGAGCAACCGGATTGACTAATAATTCTCTTTCGACAAATAGAGTTTTACCAACAATTGATAATGAATCCAAAATTTTGGATTTATACTCATCCATAAAATACAATTTTGCTGTTTTATTTATTAGCCCATAAGGGTTGAAAATCATATTAAAAGTCTTAGTATTAGCTGCTTCTACTACAAATCCATTCATGATAGAATTATCTTCAAAACTATATTCAGAAAGTGGAATATCAAATTTCACCATACCAATCTTAACATCTTGAAACATCGGATTAGTTACTGTTATTTGAAATATTTTTTCTTGGTCGATACATGATTCCACTTTAGAATAGTTAAGTAAAATCATATTATCCATAGATTTTGCTTTTACTTTAATCGTATCAGTGTAAGATTCGGCATCGGATACAACAATCAAATCAGCTTCAAACTCACCCAATTCTTTAGGTTTGTATTCTATCGGCAATTCTATCGATTCTCCTGGAGCAATTTTTATAGGAAAATTAATATCAGACAAATCTAATCTAAAGCCATATTTTCCATAATCATCATCTTTTAGTCCAATTTTATCTGATTTGATTTCTTTGATCAATAATGTATCGCCAAAAATCCAATTTTCTAAATCTTGATTTGCGATTCTAATAGTTTGCTTTTTCAAATCTGATTTATCTCTATGAATAAGTCCAAAATCTATCTCTTTGTCAAGTTCAATTCGTGGAACTACAGCAATACCAGACAAATAACTGTTTGTTTTGCTTTTACCATTGAATGTAACAGACAAATCTACTTTAAAATATCCTGGCTTTTTAGGTGTAAATCTAATTAGCTTTGCAAAGTCGGATTCTCCGGGTACAAACGTTTTTGATTGGAGATTAGAATAATCAATTTCAAAAGCTTTTTTGCTTTCTTCGTCTCCTGAAACTTCTATTAAATTGACAAAAGCATTTGCAGTACCTTCGTTTTTAATCAACAATCCATTCAAATATACAGGATAATCCTGAGTATTTGAATGATATATTATCCTTTTTCTATTCCAGTCGTAAGGATATGCAACCAAACCCGGCAATACTCCTCGACCAAATACAACAGCAATGCTATCGGTAGTGTTTGCATCGCTGCAAAAAACTATATAGTCAGTATAAACTTCTTCCTTATCAGGTTTAAAATCAACACTATAACTAAATGTAGCTCCTTTTTCAAGTACTAATGGATTTGACTCATTGATTTCTCTTCCAAAGTTTACTTTATAGACAGAAGATGATGGAAGAATGACTTTATTAATTGTCAATCTGGATTTACCATTATTTAGCACTGTGGCAGGCAGATTATATACTTTATTAATAATTCTTTCGCCAAAATTCAAATCCGATGCTACAATATTTGGATTACCGACGCTGGCAGTCAATTGTGTTCTATATAGAAGAACACAATCATCGCCTAAACCAATAGAATCTTTATAATCGCCTTGCTTTTTTGCTTTAATTCTAACTTCGATCTTTTTAGATTCTCCCGGAGCTAAAAAGCCATAAGGCATGTCTCCAACAAATTCAAATACTGAACTATTTGATAGAAATTTTATAAGAGACAAATTAAATGGTTTATCATTAATATTTTTTATATTAAACTCGTAAGATGATTCTTCACCTACTTTCATCAAACCAAAGTCATGTTTGTTTGGCTCAATAACTAATTTAGGACTTGAATACCTTACAATTACAGTAGTATCATTATCGGCAGCATCACGAAATACAATTACACCTCGTGCATCTTTATTAATATCTCTGATTTTCAATTTCCATTCGATATGTTCGGTCACTCCAGGAATTATTTTTTGAAATTCCTTATCAAAATTATAGCTGCTGTCAGCAATATAAATTGGATATGTGAGATTAGATCTAATCGCAAAGTTTGTAGGCAGATCTTTTGTAAAACCACTAATTTCCCCATTGCAATTTGATTGCCAAGCTACAAATGGTGCTTCTTTATCGTTAGTATCAACATTTTTCAATCCTAAGCTTGCTGGAAATCCGTATCCATCTTGAGAATTAAATCCATAGGCGTAACAAACAAAAGGATCATCTGATTTGAAATGAAATACAGAAGCATCTGGAACTTTTATTGTAAGATATGAAAAATATGCACCATCTAATTTCGACTTAAATACTACGGTATCAATAACTTGCATAGTATTTAAAAAATTGTATTCAAAAATATTATTATTTCTGATTCCTATTTTGAAATTAGCTGGGATAGGTACAGAATCTTTTGTTTTAATAGTAATAGCAAAATAATTCTCTTGAAACATCTGCCCATCTTTAGTTTTAGGAGAAAGATATAATATTTCTTTTTGATATTGCTCAGCAGGAGATAAAATCATTTGAAATGGATCGCCTATTGGCTGAGGATTACCATCTTCCTGAACGCCACTATTATAAAGTGTTACAGATATAGGTTTGTCTGATTGAATTAATGCAGCTTTGGCATTACTATCTTTATTGATCCTAGTTTCAATAAAACCTTCATCAATCAATCCGCCTGCTTTGTTAATTGTAAATTTATCTTCGCCATTAATACTAATTTTAGTGTCATTTTCTTTGGCAAATATTCTTAAAACAGGTGAATACTTGCGACCAATTATTTTGGGTGCTACATAAGAATATCCCCAAGTAGAAACAGGAGTTTCCATCTCGGCTATATAATCGCACCACATATTATCAATTGGAATATTAGCACATTGATTTCCTGAAACTACTGCAATAGGTTTAGAAGCTTCAATAATACTTCCGGTCAAGTCTGAATTATTTCCTCTCGATGAAATCATCAAAACATCGCCTTTATTCAATATCTTGACAAGTGAATCGCCGGGGTTTAATTCATTTGCTGTCATTGTTGATGCATTGCCACCAAGTTTAAACTTTACTTCAGTATTGTCAAAACATGCAACAATCCCACTAATACTTGGAAATGAATAATAACCCGGATAGGAAGATGAAGCATCACCATAAGATGATACTATATATTTTGAGCCAAGCCCTGATACTGGTATCACAACAAATCCATCACCGGTATTTTTGAATTTGACTATAAGATAGCAAGCTACAGGATCATTTGCTTCGATATTTATTGCTGCAGCTTGAAACACCCTTTCTGCAACAGCCGGATCGCGTCCGTTCTTCGAATATGGCTGGGCTATTTCTAATGGAAGATCAAATTCAGTTATCTCAAAAGGCTTAACTTCTTTCCTAAGCAAATAATTATACTTTGCGTTGACAGTTACATATGTTTTTGTAAATGATGTAACTAAAAGCTTGATTTTATTCGGATATCCTGCACTCTCATCTTCGAAGCAAGGCGGAACAGTAAACCAAAATTCGGTACCCAAATTATTATTATTCAAAAATCCGGGTATTGAATTGATGATATCTGCATCTTCATCTGCTTTTGCTTGACTCAAGAATACAATACTGATTAAAACCAAAATGAATATATAGTAAATTTTTTTCATATTTATATTCTTAATTATATCACTTACATTATTTATAGTATTGACACTTAAATTAGCAAAAAGTCTCAAATATTTTGCATGTTTTTTCAAATATTTGAATATTTTTTTTTAAATTCACAATTAATGATATATCACATGTAATCAAACAACGAAGGGGAATTTATATGAAAAAAGTTTTCTTACTATTTTTATTGATATTTTCACTGTTTTCATTTAACTTTAGCAGATTAGAAGCCGAAGTAGCAAAAGACTTTTCAGTAATGCTTAGTGCTGAAGCTGATCCGGCAGGTCCTTCGATCAAATTAAAATGGTTGAAATTGCCCAAAGCAGTGAATTATAGCATCTTTAGAAAATCTATCGCCGACGCGAACTGGTCCATACTATCAACTGTCGTTTCTGCGGATACTTTCTATGTTGATGGATCAGTTGAACTTGGAAAAGCTTACGAATATGCTGTTCATGTCAAATGCATATCTACTTATAAAGATAAGCCATTCGAATATTCAGCTACCGGTTATATTTATGCAGGATTAGACGCACCTCCAACTCAAACTCCCGGTAGAATTCTTATTCTTGTTGATTCACTCGTCGTTGATTCAATCAAAAAAGAATTAAATGTATTAGAAGATGATCTAAAAAAGGAAGGCTGGTTCCCTTGGCGAATCATTGTTCCTAGAGCTGAAAAATTTGACAAAGAAAAGGTTAAAGCAGTAAAAGACATAATCAATTCCGAATATACTAAAAGCAATAAAACAATAAAAGCAGCAATTTTGATCGGAAGAGTACCTGTGCCATATTCCGGCAAAATTAATCCGGATGGTCATCCAGATCATTTAGGAGCATGGCCTGCCGATGTTTATTATGGAATCACCGAAGGTATATTCTGGTCAGATAAAACAGTAAAAGATTCTACTTCGGCTTCTCGTAATGAAAACAAAAATGTAGCAAATGATGGTAAATTCGATCAGTCTTCTATTGCAGGCGGCAAAGTTGCTATTATGATCGGAAGAATTGATTTTTATAATATGCCATTATTTAAACAAACAGAAATTCAACTTATCAAAGAATATCTCAAACGTAATCACGAATTTAGAAATGGCAATACTAACTACATTTGGGAAGGCATTATCGACGACAATTTTCCACCGGCTAATTTCTCTTATCAAGAAGCATTTGCTTCTTGCGGATGGAGAAATATTGCAGCCCTTATCAATCCTGCTAGTGTATATGAACTAGATATGCTCGATAATACAAATAATCATCCTTATCTCTGGGCTTATGGTACCGGTCCGGGTAGCTATACTAGTGCTGGCGGTATTGGAACAAGTTCGGACTTAACTGTAAAACCATTAAATGCAATTTTCACAGCTATGTTTGGCTCATATTTCGGGGATTGGGATAGTCAAAACAACTTATTGCGTGCCTCGCTTTGCCCACCGTCTAAAGCTCTAACTACTTGCTGGGCTGCACGTCCTCATTGGTATTTTCATCATATGGGACTTGACGAGCCGATCGGTACTTCTCTCATCAAATCGCAAACTAATTATAACACCTACTATCCTTTTGTTTGGTATAAAATTAATGGAAGTGATTATCCTAATGGCACTATTGTTCCTATCGGCAATCAAATGACTCACGTAAGCTTATTGGGCGATCCTACACTTAAAATTTACTACGGTTTTGTGCCTGAAGCTACTGAATTAAAAGTTGAAAATATCGGTTTTGGCAAACAAAAGCTAAGCTGGTCCAGCCCTAAAGTTAAAGATTTACTCTTTAATGTCTATAGATCTACTGATCCATGGGGACCTTATACAAAAATCAATACTGAACCGCTTATTACAAGCGAGTTTGAAGACAATTTCTCTTTTGAAGGTAAAGTATATTATATTGTTAAATCTATGAAAAAACTAACAAATAATTGCGGTACATTCTACAAAGAAAGCGCGCCTGCAACACAATCTATTGTTTTGACTGGTATCAATGATGCAATTAATCAAAAATTTAATGTTTCTATCTTTCCTAATCCTGCCCAATCATTCATCAACTTAAACATGAATGCTCCGGAGACTGATTTTGTTAATATTAGTCTTTATGACTTAGATGGAAAACTTGTTGCAAAATTAGCTGAAACCTATGTCAATAATTCTGATTTGCAATTGTATATACCATTAAATTACATTTCTTCTACTTATTTTATAAGAATAAAGGGAAGTAAATTCGACAAGTCGATTAAATTTGATATAATTAACAAATAATATGATTGAGCTTTCGCAATAGTCGAATTGAGTTTTTTTCTATAGAGACAGGTCTGAGGCCTGTCTCTACGTCATTTATTTGCACAAACCGTGGTTA
>CAZBNQ010000185.1:0-6124 GCA_964493035.1 uncultured Hyphomicrobiales bacterium
TAGTCGATATGAATAAAATATTTAATTGTATTACATGTTAATAATGAAAATATTAACAAATGATGGAGTGAATAATGAAATTTGATATGCAAAGCATTTTGGAGCAAGCTCAAAAGATGCAATCAGTATTGGAAAATTCTAAAAAAGAATTAGCTTTGAAAAGAGTGGAAGGCGAATCTGGCGGCGGAATGGTCAAAGTTGTTATGACTGGCGAAAACAAAGTTGTATCTATCAAAATTGCAAAAGAAATAGTTAATCCTGAAGATGTTGAAATGCTTGAAGATTTGGTTGTAGCTGCAGTCAATAAAGCAAGCGAAAATGCAGCTCAGATGATTGCCCAAGAAATGAATAAAGCATCAGGCTTTATGCCAAATATTCCCGGTTTGAATTTTAATTTATAATATACGTTTTTTAAATGATTTATACATCTGAATCTATCGAAAAAGCAGTGGAGGCATTTTCTTCATTGCCGTCAATTGGGCGCAAAACTGCTCAAAGACTTACTTATTTTATGCTTCGCCAAAATGAAGATTTTATCAAAAAATTTTCTTCGGCTATTGAGTCTTTGATGACAAATGTTAAACTTTGCCCTATTTGCTATAATTATACCGAAATTGAACCATGTCCTATTTGTGCTTCTCATAAAAGGGATAGAAGCGTTATTTGTGTAGTCGAAGAACCGAATGACGTATTAGCAATCGAAAAAACTGGTGAGTTTTTCGGCCTATATCATGTGCTTCATGGAGTGTTGAATCCTTTGGATGGAATTACTCCAAACGAATTGAAAATAAAAGAGTTGCTATCGCGAATGGCTGAGGTTAATGAAGTGATTTTAGCTCTTAATCCCAGCATCGAAGGTGAAGTAACGACTCAATATATTGCAAAACTGCTTAAACCATTGGAAATTAAAACTACTCGCATTGCATCAGGAGTGCCTATTGGCTCTTCGCTTGAATTTACTGACGAAGCTACATTGACTCGTGCTTTGGAATCAAGAATTAACGTTGCTGTATGATAAATCAATTTAAATATGGTTTTGCTTTTTTATTAATTGCTATCGGATTAGCAGTTGGTTCTTGCGGTTTGTTTGAGACAAGAGAGCCTGAAGATCCAGGCTCGGTTCAAACCAAAAATGAGCCGGCAACGAGTGCAGAAATTGTCGTTAAAAACTTAAAAACTGCATTAAGTGAAAAAAACATAGATAATTATTTAAATTGTTTGAGCGAAAAAACTAATTTTCAATTTGAGCCAAGCGCATCTGCAAAAGCTCAATATCCTAGTATATTTGTGGATTGGAATTTAAATGCAGAGCGTAAATATTTCAATTCGATGATATCGATGATTCCAACAGGATTAGATCCTGTATTATTATTGACAGAAACAAATTACGATTCGTCATCTCCGGATTCAACAATATTTACTGCAAAATATGTATTGGAAGTGCCACATACAAATAGCAATTTGACTAATAAATTTACAGGCAAAATATATTTAACTATTTTGCCTGATAATTCTAAAGGTACTTGGTATGTATCAAGATGGACAGATCTTCCATTAGTGCAGTCAGATACATTGACTTACACATGGAGCTATCTCAAAGCGGGATTTTTTAATTAAATTATTCAATAATTCCACCACCAACCACTTCATCGCCTTCATACATAACAACGGATTGTCCGGGAGTAACTGCACGGCGTTTTTCAATAAATTCGACAATCAGCTTGCCATTATCATCAATTCTACACATTGCAGGTTTGCCTTTGTCATTGTATCTTATTTTGACGACAAATTCTTTTGAAGTTTCTAAGTCATCATATTTCAATAAATTAATATCCTTAGCAGTCAATGAATCACTAAAGAGCCCATCCATAGTAGTAACTTCTATTATATTTAAGTCGGCATTAATATGTGAGACATAAAGAGGCTCGGCATAAGAAATACCAAGTCCGCGGCGTTGCCCAACAGTGTAGTAGGGGAAACCTTCGTGTCTGCCAATTTCTTTGCCATCCAAGACAATAGAGCCAGCACCAATTTTAGCATCAATATCGGGTACTTGTTTCCTTAAGAATGAATGATAATCATTGTTCGGAATAAAGCAAATATCCTGAGATTCTACCTTGTTGAATACAGGCAGATTATATTTTTTAGCAATATCTCTAGTATCCTGCTTATTAAGTTCAGCAAGTGGAAACAAAGTGCGCGATAATTGCTCCTGATTGAGTCCCCAAAGTGCATAAGATTGATCTTTTCTATCGTCGTAACCACGAGCAATAACATATCTGCCAGTAGATTCAGACTTATAAATTTTTGCATAATGCCCGGTAGCAAGATAATGAGCACCATATTCATTAGCTTTAGTCAAAAAAGGTCCCCATTTGATTGCAGTATTGCATACTACGCATGGATTAGGAGTCTTTCCGCTAAGATATTCATTTATAAAATTATCTATTACAGTACTTTTAAAATCTTGGGTCAAATCAATCATATGATGTTCGATACCTAAAGTATCGCATACTAATCGAGCGTCCATACTACCGGTATAAGAGCAGCAGCTTTTTTTGTTGTCGACAGGTTTGCAATCGTCATCAAGTTTATGAGTTGCAATCGTCAAACCAATAACTTCATAGCCTTGTTCGAGCAATAGGGCAGCTGCAACAGAAGAATCAACTCCGCCCGACATTGCTACTAAGACTCGTTTTTTGGATAAAGACATTTATATAAATCCTTATATATTCAATTTATTATCAAATAATTATACAAAATTACAAAAAATAATATTTAGGCAAAACTAATATTCTGGATTTTTCAACATAATGTTGATAAGTTGGATTGAGATGTTGATTTTTATGTTGAAAACTGATTTGAATAGTAAATGTGGATTAATTTGTGAAAACTCGCAAAATATTGTTGATAAGTATAATAATTTGTTTATAACAGTATAGTTTTTGTGGAAAATTTTGTGAATAAAAGTGTGGAAAACCATAGTCGAATGTGAATAAATACAGAATTGCATTTAACTTCTTGTTTTAAATAATTTATCCTTATGAATTAATTGAAAGTGATGTTGACAAAAAAGTGTATAAATGAGAAAAACTGTGGAAACTGATGTTGATAAGCTATAAAAAATGTGAATAATTGAAAAAAAATGTTGAAAAGTGTGGTCTAAACAGAATGAACAAAATTAATTTTTCGAATAATAGATGAAAAGGGAAAAAATTTCTATTTTTGTATCCCAATTAAGAAACAAAAAAACGAAAATATGGAAGAAAATATAAAAAACGGAAGTGATTCTGTAAGATATAAACGGAAGAAGAATACGCCCAACACAGCATCGATTGAAACAATCGGCAGCAAGGTGCCACCACATTCATCCGAAGCCGAGATAGCAGTGCTAGGAGCAATGATGCTATCTCGCGAAGCGATATCGCGTGTTTGCGGGATATTGGATGAGGATAGCTTCTATTTTCCTGCTCATAAAGTAATTTTTAATGCGATGACTACTCTAAACGATAGAGGAACTCATGGCGATATATTGACACTCAAGGAGTATTTGCGAAGCAAAAACCAGTTGGAAGAAGTTGGTGGCACTTACTATTTGAGTGAGATTAATGCAAAGACACCAACTGCAGCAAATGTAGAAAATCACGCTAGAATTGTTCAGGAACGTTATTTAAAGCGCTGCCTAATCGATACAGCCGGCCAGATTTTAGCAAATGCTTATGATGAATCGACTGATGCTTTAGAAGAAATTGATAAGGCTGAAAGCGATATATTTAAAATTGCTGAAAAACGCCTTCATAAGAGCTATGTTGATATTAAATCCCTTGCACATGATACATATGATTTGATATCCAGATTGTCTGAAAAAGGATCTTCAGGCTTGACAGGTGTTCCGACTGGATTTATAGAATTGGATAAAATGCTAGGTGGGCTTCAAAATTCAGATTTGATAATTGTGGCTGCTCGTCCATCAATGGGCAAGACTGCATTTGCTCTATCGATGGCAAGAAATGCAGCTTTGATTTATGAGCATCCGGTTGCTGTCTTTTCTCTTGAAATGACATCTGTCCAGCTTGTAATGCGTCTTTTGAGTGCTGAGTCGCGTATTAACCAATCTAAACTAAGAACAGGTATGATTAGTTCAGAAGATAATACTAAAATAATTTCGGCGTTAGGAAAATTGGCTGATGCTAAAATATTTATTGACGATACAGCCGGACTTCCTCTTATGGAATTACGTGCTAAATGCAGAAGGCTCAAAGCTGAACAAAATATCAAATTAGTTATTATTGATTATCTTCAGTTGATTCACGCACCAAAAACTGAGAGCCGCGAAAGAGAAATTTCAATTATTTCTCAATCTTTAAAAAATCTTGCTAAGGAATTGAATATACCTGTGGTTGCTTTGGCACAGCTCAATCGTGGAGTGGAAGGCAGAACGGACAAGCGACCTATGTTATCAGACTTGCGTGAGTCAGGATCGATCGAGCAAGACGCAGACGTTGTTATGTTCGTCAATAGACCTGAATATTATAAAATTCAGAAATATGATGATGGAAGTGCAACCGAAAATACTGCCGAAATCATTGTTGGAAAGCAGAGAAATGGTGAAGTTGGTACTCGAAGATTAGCATTTTTGAAGGATTTTGCAAGATTTGAAAATTTAGCTTTGGATCATGGAGATATGAATTATATACCTGAACAAAGCGAAAAACCGAATTTTTAGAAGGTGAATTATGATTAAAATGATAAATAATATTGATTCTTTAGTTACAATGAATAATAATGGAAAATTGTTTAAAACTAAAGAGGAAATGCATGATGTGGGCGAGATTAAAGATGCTGCTATAATTTTTGATAATAATATTCTGTGGATCGGAAAATCTCAAGATGCTGATGAAGCAATAAAAAATAATAATTTTAAAATTGATGAAATTATTTCAGGCAAAGGCAAGACTATATTGCCTGGTTTTGTTGATTCTCATACACATATTGTATTTGCAGGCAACCGATCTAACGAGTTTGCACGCAGGTTGCGGGGCGCTACTTACCAAGAAATTGCTGCAGAAGGTGGTGGTATTTTGCGTACTATGAAAGCAACACGTGAGGCAAGTATTGAAGATTTAGCACAAAAAGGTATCCAATTGGCTAAAAGTGCTATTAAATACGGAACTACCAGTATAGAAGTTAAAAGTGGATATGGCTTAACCTTAGAGTCTGAATTGAATCAGCTCGAAGCAGTAAAAATATTGAAGAAAGAGCTGCCAATGAATATTAGAACAACTTTTATGGGTGCTCATGATTTCCCACCTGAATATCAGAATGACAGGGAAGCATATATTGATTTGATTATAAATGAGATGCTGCCAAAAGTAGCTGAAAATAAATTGGCTGATTATGTCGATGCATTTGTTGATAAGGGTTATTATACAACAGATCAGGGCAGAAGAATATTATCTAAGGCAAAAGAAATGGGATTTGAGCTGAGACTTCATGCCGATGAGCTGGCTGATGTTGATGCTGCAAGTCTGGCTGCAGAAATGAATTGCCTCTCAGCAGATCATTTGCTATTTGTTTCAGATAAGGGAATTGAAGCATTAAAAAATGCCGGTACAGTAGCTACTTTGCTACCCGGTACCGCGTATTTTATACGTATGCCTTATGCTCCTGCACGTAAATTGATAGATAGCGGAGCAATTGTAGCATTGGCAACTGACTGCAATCCCGGGTCTTGTTTCACTGAAAATATGCAAATGATTTTATCTTTAGCAGTTATTAATATGAAAATGACTGCCGAGGAAGCTTTGAATGCAGCAACTATCAATGCTGCTTATGCTTTAAGGCTTAGCGATAGAGTTGGAAGTTTGGAAATTGGAAAACAATCTGATGTTATTATGGCAGATGTAGATTCATATACAGATTTGTTTTATCATTTTGGAATTAATCATATTGAAAAAGTATGGATTAATGGTCAAATGGTTTGATAATTAAAGAAATATTAAAATTTGAAAAAAAGGAAAAATATTACTTTGTTTGTAATATTTTTCTTTTTATTTTAAACAGTGAACAAGATAAGAAAAGTATGATAAGAGATATTTAAATTCGATTAAGTTTATACAAGGAA
>CAZBNQ010000186.1:0-6107 GCA_964493035.1 uncultured Hyphomicrobiales bacterium
ATTAGAGCTATGCAAGAATGTGCTGACCTTAAAGTCGGATTTCATTTAGTGCATGAATTTGATGAATATTTAGCTGCTCAAATTTTAAATGACTTATCAGGTATTGAACCAACTATTCCAAAATTTAATATCTCTATCTTCAGAAATAAAATTTTGAAAAGAATGCTCGACTTGCTTGTTTCATCTACTGCTCTGACAATTGGTTTGCCTTTTATTGTAATGAAAAAAGAATCAAAATCAGTAATTAACAGTTTTTACAAAGTGTTGAGAGGGAAGAAGTCACTTATTGGCTATTCTGAAATAGATGATTACAAATCAAAAATCGGCAAACCAGGAATGATAAGCCTTGCCGATATTAATAAAGATTTTCATTTAAGTAAACACGCAATTTATAATTTGAACGACTATTACTTAAAACATTTTTCATTTTCGCTCGACTTGGATATATTAATTAAATTTATGGTTAGAAAATAATGTCAAAAGTAGTATTAGATTTCGAACAACCAATCTTGGCTCTAGAAGCTAAGATAAAAGAAATGAAGGAGCTTAGTGCTTCTATAGATTTAAGCAAAGAAATAATTGATCTCGAAAAGAAAGTAGAATCTTTAAGAGAAAATATATATAGAAACCTTACGCGTTGGCAGAGAGTGCAGTTAGCACGGCATCCTGAGCGTCCAATTACTTCTGATTATTTAGCTAATCTATTCACTGAATTTGAAGAAATTCATGGTGATAGAAAATTTAAAGATGATCCTGCTATCATTGGTGGTATAGCAAAATTTATGGATAAATCAGTTGTTGTTATTGGTCATCAAAAGGGAAGAGACACCAAATCAAATTTATATAGAAATTTCGGAATGCCTAATCCCGATGGCTACAGAAAAGCACATAGACTTTTTGAATTTGCAGAAAAATTTAACAAACCTGTAATTACTTTTTTAGATACTCCCGGGGCATTTCCCGGTATCGAAGCTGAAGAAAGAGGGCAAGCCGAAGCAATTGCTGCTAATCTTTTATTAATGTCGAGCCTTAAAGTACCTATTGTAGTTGTTATTATTGGTGAAGGTGCTTCAGGTGGAGCTATTGGTATTGGTGTTGGCGATAAAATTCTTATGCTCGAAAATGCTTGGTATTCTGTTATTTCACCAGAATCTTGTTCAAGTATTTTATGGCGTTCTTGGGACTTTAAAGAACAAGCTGCAGAGGCTTTAAAACTCAGCTCTTTCGATTTAAAAGAACAAGGAATTATTGATGAAATTATAAGTGAACCTATTGGTGGGGCACATAGAAATCATTCACTTGTATTTGATAATGTTAAAAATGCTATTAATAATACATTGAATTCATTATTAACTGTTAGTCCTGATAAATTGGTTGCAGATAGAAGACAAAAATTCTACAAAATGGGTGTATGGAATGAGTAAAAAAGTAATTACATTTGATTTCTGGAATACTATTTTTGATTCATCCGGCGGCTCTATTCGCAATGATTATAGGAAAAAAGTTCTTGTTAATGAAATTGATAAATTTGGAATTGTAGTAAAACAAGAACAATTCCAAAATGCAATGACATCTTCTTGGGAGCGTTTTAATAAAATCTGGATTGAAGATCAAAGAACTCCTAGCCCTAGAGAAACAGCTGAATATTTTTGGCAACAGCTGGATATGCCAAAAAATGATGAGTCTATTGATTATTTAGTAAAAGAATTTGCTGAAGCAGTTTTGATATATCCTCCTAAATTGCTTCCAGGAGTAAAAGAAGCTATTATTAATTTATCCGAAAATTATATATTGGGTATAGTGTCCGATACCGGTTTTAGCCCAGGTTCCATTTTGAAAGAAATGCTCAATCGTGAAGGCATTTTGAATTACTTCACTGTATTTAGTTTTTCTGATGAAACTGGTGTGGCAAAGCCACATCCCAAAGCATTTAATACTATTTTGAATAGCTTAGATTGCTCTCCTGAAAATGCTCTTCATATCGGTGATATTGAAAAAACTGATATTATCGGTGCAAAAAATTTAAAAATGAAAGCTATTAGATATACTGGCGATCCAACTGCTTTGTATAATAAAGATAATCCACAAAATAGCTTGGCAGACTTCGAATCAAATAATTGGTTTGAAATTCCAGAAATCATTAATACTATCAAATGGTAGCATTAAAAAAAATATTATTCCCTTTTGTTTTTTTAGTGCTTGGATTTGGAATTTGGGCATGTAATAATCCTTTTGCTCCGGGACTTGCTGATGTCGACAGCGAAGGTAGTCTGCTTGGCAATCAAAAGACAATAGAAGGATTATTCAAGAATTTCAATTATGCTTATACATTCAAAGATACATTGATTTATGGTAAATTGCTTCATGAAGACTTCACGTTTAGTTATAAAAATTATGATAAAAATGGAGCAGTTTTCACTTGGGGTCGAGAAGACGAGATGATTGCAACTTCAAGAATGTTTAATGCAGCTCAATCTATCGATCTTACATGGACTGATATATTAAACCAAAATGGTGATAGTCTTTTTGTTGATATTACTCGAAGATTTGTATTAAAAATAATCCTTCCCAACGATGAATTAAATCTATTTGGCAAAGCTACATTTCAATTGACACGCAAATCAGTAAAAGATGATTGGAAAATACTCCAATGGACTGATGAATCCAAAGAATAACCCTCTTCTTCTATATAATATTTGTTTATAATTTTATCATTTTCTTATTTGTATATTCATTAAATTTGTAAAAATATTTACAAATTATTGAGGTGTTTTTATGTTGAAATTAAACCCAATTATTGGTATAATAATGGGAAGCGATTCCGACTTGCCAACAATGCAGGCAGCAGCGGATATATGCGAAGAATTCGGTGTTCCATACGAGATGAAAATAGTATCAGCTCATAGAACTCCTGATGATATGGCTGAATATGCTCGTTCAGCTCACGAAAGAGGAATTAAAGTAATTATTGCAGGTGCAGGTGGAGCTGCCCATCTACCGGGTATGACTGCTTCGCATACTCCATTACCGGTGATTGGTGTTCCGGTGCAATCAAAAGCATTGAGTGGAGTCGATTCACTTTATTCTATCGTGCAAATGCCTCCAGGAGTACCTGTTGCAACTGTTGCTATCGGCGGAGCTAAGAATGCCGGGCTTCTTGCTGTGCAAATTTTAGCTGTTGCTGATACTAAACTCAGAGATGAAGTGATTCAATATAAAATGGATATGGCAGATGAATCACGTGCAAAAAATGATAAAATTAAAAACTCATAAAATTGGGGTCTTGTTATGAAAAATTTGTTTATTGTTATTTTAGCTTTGATTGGTATGAGTATCCAATCTTTTGCTTTAACTCCTGCGGAAAGGAAATCAATGAGTACTATCAATAACGATGTCCGTAATGAGGTTATTAGCAACCTTAAAAAGAAAGTAAGCGAAGCAAAACATCAGATTAGAATCGAAAGAGGCGTAAAACAAGTTGCTGAATATTGGAACGAAAAGCATGGCTCTATTGATGATTTTAAATCTTTTTGCTATGAATATTTTGCTACTAACGATGAAGACTTAAATGCTCTTTTCAATAGTATTTCCAACCATATGGAAACTATATTTGGGCATTTTAATAAAATTAGTCTTGATCTAAAAAGACCTGTACATTTAGATATTGCTCCTCCTACCAAGTTTGACGTTTTGATTAGCGGATATGAACCATACGACAATTTGACTTCGAATTTCTTCGATAATAAATTGGCTCATGTAATAAACCTAAACTTCCCATTCTATTCATTATCCGAAAAAAATACTTTAGGTAGAAATTGGACTAGACTTGAATGGGCATTTGCTAGAGTTGGTGATATGTTTGCCGAAAATATCCCAACTGAAATACGTCAAGAAAGTTCTACTGCAATTGCAGCTTCTGATAACTATATATCCAACTATAATATTTATATGGGATATTTAGTTGATAAAAAAGGAAATACTATGTTTCCTAAAGATATGAAGCTTATCACTCATTGGAATCTTCGTGATGAAATCAAATCTTTGTATGGAGACAAAAAGAATCTCGAAAAGCAGGAACTTATTTATCAGGTTATGCTTAGAATTATCACTCAAACAATACCGGAACTTGTAATAAATTCTGATAAATATACTTGGAATCCAATTACTAATCAAGTTTTTGCTGAAGGTAGAGAGTTAGATGCAAAACCAGAACCAAATACAAGATATAAACACCTTCTAAATAATTTCAAAGCAAGAAAATTAGTTGATCAATATAGTCCAAATTATCCAACATTTATTAATGCTAAGTTTGATGGAGAAATGGAAATTCCACAATCGGAAGTAGAAAGAATATTTAAAGAATTATTGACTGCACCAGTTGCCAAAGATGTTGCAAAATTGATCAAAAAGAGATTAGGACGCGATCTGAAACCATTCGATATATGGTATGATGGATTTAAGTCGAGAAGTACGATTTCTCAAGACGAATTGAATTCTAAAACAAAATCAAAATATCCAAATCCTGCAGCATTTGCAAAAGATATACCAGTAATTTTAGAAAAATTAGGTTTCGAACCTAGCAAAGCAATGCAAATTGCTTCAAGAATTGATGTA
Source organism: uncultured Hyphomicrobiales bacterium (assembly GCA_964493035.1). Classification (GTDB taxonomy): domain Bacteria; phylum Bacteroidota; class Ignavibacteria; order Kapaibacteriales; family UBA2268; genus JAUQWR01. The sequence continues at coordinate 4,615 of CAZBNQ010000186.1, forward strand.
GATCCAAGTCGTGGTGCAGGTCATGCTTGGGGTGCAGAAATGAAAACAGAAAAAGCACATTTGCGTACTAGAATTGGCAAAGATGGTATGGACTATAAAGGCTATAATATTGCAGTTCATGAATTAGGCCATAACGTAGAACAAACTCTCTCTCTTTATGATATTGATAATTATATGATGCGTGGAGTGCCAAATACTGCATTTACCGAAGCTTGGGCATTTTCATTCCAATCTCGCGATCTTATGCTTCTTGGTATGAATAATGAAGATAAAAATAAAGAATATCTTGATGCATTAGATAATTATTGGGCTACATTCGAAATTATGGGTGTTTCTATTGTAGATATGAGAGTTTGGAATTGGATGTATGCCAATCCAAATTGTTCTGAAGCAGAACTTAATGCTGCTGTTAATAAAATTGCTATCGAAGTTTGGAATGAATTTTTTGCACCTGTAATTGGTGTCAAAGATTCTCCGATTTTAGGCATTTATTCACATATGATCGATAATCCTTTATATTTATCTGCATATCCAGTGGGACACTTGATTGAATTCCAAATTCAACAATATGTGAAAGACAAAAATTTAGCTCAAGAAATGCAGAGAATGTTGAAACAAGGCAGATTGACTCCTGAATTATGGATGCAAGGTGCTGTTGGTTCGGGTATTACTGCAAAACCAATGGTTGACGCTACTATTGAAGCTATAAAAAATATTAAATAATGTTTTTTATAGTAAAAATAAAATTTATATAGTAATTCTATTTCTAATAAAGCCTTCCGAGATTTAAATATTCGGAAGGCTTTATTCTTTAATGAAATAATTATTTCTAAAAATAATATTATGAAACAATTTTCAGATTTGTTTCGTCTATTGTTATTATTGTATCATCAAATTTGGATTGATTAATGAAATCAAAATTTTTGTTAGTTCTCATTTTATGTCTAACATCAGTTTTCTCTTACGATGCATTTGCTCAAAGCAAAATGTTCCAGCCGGGCGAAGAACTTGAGTATGAAGTTTCATTTTATGGTGTAAAGCTTGGAAAAATTAAAGTTGTTTCTATAGCTAGTGAAACAATTAAAGGTAAGCCTGTATATAAAGCAAAAGTTTATATGGATTCTTATTCTGGTATTCCATTTGTAGATTTGCATGCAATTTTTACTAGTTGGTTCGAAACTGGCGTTTCTTATTCAGAATATTTTGAAAGTAATATAAAAATTGAAGATAATAAATGGCAATTTCAGAAACTGATTTTTGATTATAATGCCAATACAATTACAAATGAAAAATGGATTGATAAACAATTGTTTTCTAAAGAAACAATCGGTACCGGCAAGCAAAAAGTCAATGACGGCTGCTCTTTGTTTTTCTTAGCCAGACAATTTACTGACATTAAAAAATCTGTAAAAATTCCTACAATTATTGTTAAGTAAATTGGTTACACTTATATTGATTTTGGCGGAAAACGCGAATCTTTCCAAATTAAGTCT
>CAZBNQ010000187.1:0-6103 GCA_964493035.1 uncultured Hyphomicrobiales bacterium
TATTGACAAGATAATAATAAAGACAATATTTTTAATAAAATTAATCATATCCAAATTTAGTTAAAAAATTTTATGATAAAAACATATTAAAAGCAATAATTAAAAAAAAATATTCGTCAAAAGCAAAAGTAAAACATAAAAAGCTGTATCAAAACTGTTAATAAATTTTTAGAATAGGCTAAATATTGGTATTTTTGTAAGTTAGGATTTAAAGAAAGAAAATGGTGAATAAGAAATGGATAAAAGAGACTATTACGAGATATTAGGAATATCCAAATCTGCAAATAATGATGAGATAAAGCAAGCATACAGAAAATTAGCATTGCAATATCATCCGGATCGCAACTCCGAACCCGATGCAGAGGAGAAATTTAAAGAAGCAACCGAAGCATACGAAGTTTTGAGCGACCAGCAGAAACGCGCTCGCTACGATCAATATGGTCATCAAGGTATGCGCGGAGGTTTTGATTATTCCAATTATTCGAGTATGGATGATATATTTTCTCAATTTGGTGATATATTTGGTGGATCAATTTTTGGCGACTTCTTTGGCGGCGGCTCTCGCAGAAGATCAGGCAGAAGAAGCACCGGAGAGCGTGGCTCAGATTTGAAAATCAGGTTGCCACTCAGCTTGGAAGAAATTGCTACCGGAGTAGAAAAAACAATCAAAATAAAGAAAATGGCAGAATGTGATTCTTGCCATGGCTCTGGCGCAAAATCCGGTACAGGTCATTCTCAGTGCCCTGCTTGCGGTGGAAGCGGCGAAATTCGTCAAGTTTCTCGATCCATTTTCGGTCAATTTGTTAATATTGCTACTTGTACTAACTGCTCAGGCACCGGACAGATAATTAAAGAAAGATGTGTTGTGTGCTCTGGCGAGGGAAGAGTTCAGTCTGAAGATAAAATTACTGTGAATGTTCCGGCTGGTGTTGAAGAAGGCAACTATATACCATTGCGTTCAAAGGGTAATGCAGGAAGACGCGGCGGGCCTGCCGGCGACTTGATTATTTATATTGAAGAAAAAGAACATGAGCATTTTGCTCGTCAAGGCGATAATATATTGTATAATCTTGTGGTGAGCTTCCCTGAAGCTGTTTTAGGTGCTGAGCTCGAAATTCCTACATTGTATGGACAAGAAAAAATAAAAGTGGATGCTGGCACTCAGCCAGGCTCTACTATTACACTTAAAGAAAAAGGTATATCTCATTTGAATTCGCATGGCAAAGGCGATATGATTGTAGTCGTTAATGTGCATGTGCCTACAAAATTGAGCTCCAAAGAAAAGACAATTATTAAAGATTTGACAGCAATCGAAGGTATTAATCCTTCCAATAAAGCTAAGAATTCTAAGTCGTTTTTTGATAAAATGAAAGAAAGCTTTTTTTAAAAAAGTGTGAATTTTTTGTTACATATAGCCCGAAAATGTATTTCTTATAAGGAATATAGGCGAGTTTTTTCGATTTTCGGGCTGGTTTCGATTAAAAGAATGTTTTCAAAATGAAAGATATTTATTATGTTTAAATCAGTCGGATTATTCATTTTTTTGATTTTTGGTTTCTTTGTTTTGTCGGGATGCAAAAGCAGTGAAAATGCTGATAAAAAAGTATCGGGCAATCCAAAGTGTGTTGGTGAAAAGAATAAAAGTTTGATTATACGCTGGGGAGATTATGATACCTATAGATTGATAACTGTAGGATATCAACTAACTAGCGATTGCAAGCTTGTTTCTGTCAAAAAGGATATTAATGATAAGGATTATATTAGTGAATATATTAAAACATTAGATCCGGACAGATACTGCGAAATTATTAGATTAGTAACAATGAGTGTTGTTGCAGTGCCGACTCTTAATGCACCGGCAGAAAAAGTGAATTTCGTTGAGTATATTAATGATCCTTTAAATGTTTATAACAAAGCACAATGGAATCCGGCATTTAATAATAAAGGTAATAAAGTATATAAAGCTTTGTTTGATACTTTGATGGCATTGGTGCCACAAGTTAAGTAGTTTGGTTTTTTTAATAATTGCGGCATAATGATGAAAGTACTGATTGTTGATGATAATATAGAGTTTTGCTCTACCCTAGCCGATATTGTTCAAAGTTTTGGCTATGATACTCATACTCTTAATTCTCCGGAAGATGCCCTTCAGTATCTCGAGAAGTTTAGTCGTAAGATTAGTATTATTCTTTTGGATATCGAGTTTGGCGATAAATCTCAAATGAACGGACTAGAGCTGCTTGAGCAAATTCGTAAGAATTACATTTTTATTCCTGTGGTGATGATTTCCGGCAAAGGTACTATCGAAACTGCTGTTAGAGCTACAAAACTTGGTGCTATTAATTTTATTGAAAAAAGCATTATTACAAAAGAAAAAATTAAATCAGTGCTTGATAGTGCTGCCGAAAGTCTTGGTCCTGCGGGCGATTCTGAAGAAATTCGCAAGTTTTTAGCTTCGCAAGGCATTTTTGGGAAAAGCAAAACTTTGATTGAAGTGGGTGATAGCATTATTCGATTTGGCAGGACAGATCTTAATGTGTTGATTACTGGCGAAACCGGTACCGGCAAAAAACTTGTTGCTAAAGCTCTGCACTCAGTGAGCCGACGCAGCAGATATCAATTTGTTACTGTTGATATTCCTAATATACCTAAAGAATTATTCCAATCTGAATTGTTTGGGCATAATAAAGGTTCATTTTCAGGAGCTACAGAAAATAAGCGAGGTTTGTTTCAAGAAGCTCATAAAGGTACTTTGTTTCTCGACGAAATCGGCGACCTTTCATTAGATTTGCAAGCTAATCTGCTTATTCCGATCGAAGAAAAAATTGTCAGAAAAGTAGGCTCTGTTCAAAGCGAAGAAGTTGATGTTAGAATTGTATCGGCTACTGACAAAGAATTGCTTAATTCTATAAAAGACAGCAAATTCAGAGAACAATTATATCATAGATTGAGAGAATGCGAAATTCATGTTCCTTCTCTTTCAGAGAGAGCTGAAGATATTGCTGATATTGTTGCTTTTTATGTACAAAAACATAATCAAGAATTTAATGAAGCTAAGTTTATTTCACCCTCGGCAATTGAATATTTAAGCGAAAAGCAATGGAATGGCAACGTAAGGGAGCTTTCGAGTGTTGTTAGGGTTGCTCTCCAGACTACTATTCGAGATCAGATTGAAGTATCAGATTTGATCAAAGCTAATTCAGGCTCATCCTATCATGCAGATGTGCAGACTACTTCAGTGCTTTCGAGCGATCGCACTTTGAAAGAAGACTTGGCAGAAGTCGATAAGAAAAAAATTGAATCTACTTTGAGAACTTGTAATGGTAACGTAAGCAAAAGTGCTGCTTTGCTTGGAGTAAGCCGTGAGACATTGCATAACAAAATTAGAAGATATGATATTAATGTGCAGTCTTTTAGGGCAAAGAGATAAATTGCAATTAGCTTATAACCTAAGTCCTATAGAAAAATAGCCTTGAGGCTTACCCCAAATAATATTGGGATCGCCATTGACAAATTTAAAGCACTTGCCAATTGCAAACCGAGCAGGACCTACAGGAGTATCGAACGAAATCATTGTGCCAAGTGCTTGGCGCAAGTCAGATAATCTAATTTCATCAGGGGTTTCCCACACTGTGCCGATATCATATCTAATTGAAAAGTAAGTGTCGAAGAATAATTTGAAATTGAATTTGTATCTATATTCATAAGAACTTAGGAAGATTTGGCGCCCACGCATCTCATCTTCACGCATTCCAAAAAAGTTTTCGCCACCAAGACTAAAGAATTCTGATGAAGGGACAGTTTTGTCTGCAGCTCCAAAGAAAACAGATGGTTTGAAATTATGATTGGTTCCCAGATTTTCATTTGTAGAAAATTTGAAAACAACTTTTGAAAAACTGTTTTCTTTAGTCAATAAGCTTGTTTCTAATGTTAGGTCTAGAGTAGTGCCACGAGTAGGAAAGTCCGATCTATCTTCCGAATCGAAAGTAATACCTGCTTTAATAGTAGATAGTTTAATATAGTTTTTAGGCTTTGCAGAGTCAGCAATATAAAATTTTTGATTTTCCAGTCTGTATTCAAGCAATAAAAGGCCTGAGCGTTCGAGCTGAGATCCTATAGTAAACTTTGCACCATAGCGTTGTTCAATAAATTCATTTATTATGGATTTGTTGAATACATTTTTGACACTTGAATTTTTGCTTGCAAAATTGTTTATAAGCTTATCTTGGTAATATACTTCTGATTTAAGCGATAATGCAGTATTCAAAACTCTAGGATTGTCTAAATTGACTGCATAGAGCTGATTGCGAGTGCCACCAACTAATCTTAAGCCCAATCTAAGTCCAAAATTCAAAAGATTTTCTTGAATACCTTCGATACTTATTTGTCCATAACGTTCGCTATCGACTCTGCCTCCAATTCTTAAAGTTTGAGTGCCTTGCTCTACTACTTTAATAATAAGATCATATCCTGCTGCTGTATCGCGTTTTGCAACTTCGATATCAACTCGAGAAAATAGATCTGTTTTAAGTAGATTAGAAGAACCACGCATTATTCGTTCGGTATTGAAAGGTTCGCCAACTCTGAATTTTACTTCTCTTCTGATTAGAAAATTACTTGTAGATTGATTACCAAATATTTTGATATCATAGACTCGACCTTCGTCAATATATAAAGATAAAATTCCATCGTCCAAAATTTCGTGCGAATTTATGACAGCGAGTGAATAGCCAAGGTTTCTGAATTTAGAAATAATTTTTTCTTTGATCATCTTTATATTCTTATCGCAGAGTGGAGTATTAATGAAATTTGAACCAATTTCATTAATAAATTCTATTATTTTATCGTTATTTGAGCCACTATGTCTAATGCCTTTTAGCTTGATATACTTTTGGGCATTAAGGATTATTAAATTATCTCTGAAATCAACTCCAACTTGTCGGTATTTGCCGGATTGAGTGGAACTTAATAATATGCTTTTAAGTGCATCAATTGGATTTTTGGTAATATTTGTAATCGAATATTCTAATGAATCAATTGATTCGAAATCATTGAGAATAATTTTTAAATTATTTGAACTTTCAACATTTTTAATTATCATTTGGTTGAATTTGTAATCAAAAATCATATCCGATTTCATATTGTAAAAATCTCGAATTTGGCTGGCGATAGGAGCCGCTGATTTCTTGCCTTTTAATACTAATGAGTCGAGATTAGTAAAATCAGTATTTTTATGGTTTTTGATGTCGGGCTCGATAACAAAATCAGCAATTTTAAGCTCTTCGTCAGCAAATCTTTTCATCGCAATCGAAATAGTTTGATCAGCAATATTCCAAGGAGTATTTAATTCGCTAATATCCAAAATTGGTGAAGTGGAATTCATTGCTATAATTATATCCGGATTAAATTCAAGTGCTGATGAAACAGGAATGTTGGAAAGGATTCCTCCATCAACAAAAACCATTGTATCGATTCTGAATGGTGTGAATCTAAGCGGAAGAGTGGCTGAGGCTCTCACACTATTAATTATTGAGCCATGATTGAGCGAATATGATTTCCCGCTAACTAAATCAGTAGCAATAGCCCTAAAAGGATATTTAAGTTTGTTGTAATCTAAATCTGAGTGATAAACACTATTCCAAAAGTATCTTTGAAGAATTGCACTAAATTCCGAGCCGGTAGAAATTGCTTCAGGCACTAAAAATTTGAAATTATTAAATCTAAGAGTAATCAAAGAACGATCTTCAATAAGTTTTTGGTCTAAAAACAAATCAGATCGATCGTTGAGTTTTTTATTATTTACCAGAAGCGACCAATCAATGCATTTCATTATAGAATCTAATTCTTTCGCATTATAACCAGAAGCATATAGCCCACCAATTATAGAGCCAATTGAAGTGCCAACCACATAATCCACAGGAATATTATTTCTCTCTAATTCTTCGAGTGCACCAATTTGAGAAATTCCACGAGCTCCGCCACCACTAAGCACTACCGCAATTTTTGGGCGTACAAGTTCAAAATCTTCAAATACATAATTAGCATTTCTAGCAAAAGATTGATTGAAGCATGCAATGAATAATAGAAACAATATGTAGGTTTT
>CAZBNQ010000188.1:0-6084 GCA_964493035.1 uncultured Hyphomicrobiales bacterium
GCACCTTCAAATTTAATTCGAGAAATAGCACCGCCGGTAGTTCCACCGGTAGCAATCATCATTTCAAGAAGAATAATTTTTGTATTGGGTTTGATTTTTGGAAAAGAAAACAAATATTCTTCTGCCTCGAAAGTTTGTTCGTTTCTTCTAACGCCAACAAAAGCGACATTAGAGGCGGGATAAACTTCTGTGAAAGCATCAAGCAGTGCAGTGCCTGCGCGCAATACCGGCACGACAACCACATCTTGGTTTACTTCATAACCAGTTGTTAATTCTAAAGGAGTATTAACTTCAATTTCATTAAGAGTAAGAGAATCAAAAGCTTGATATGCCAAAAGATAGCCAATTTTTTTTGCACAAGCTCTAAACTCTGCTGAATTAGTATTTTTATTCCTCAGAATAGTAACATAATGCTTAATCAGTTGATTTTCTATTATTGTAATCATTTTATTTATAAATAATATAGTATAACATCAGATTGATTTCACCAAAAAAAATGCTAAAGCAACGGCTAAAGTAGAAAGAATCACGCTTGCCAAAACATAGCCGAAAGCAGAGAAGTAATCACCTATTTTGAACATAGAAAAAAGTTCAATCGAGAAAGTCGAAAAAGTAGTCAGCCCTCCACAAAATCCGGTAGTAAGTAGCAGTCGCATTTCTTCGGTCATATTGTTGCCTTTTTCGATAGATGCGAAAATAACACCAATAATAAAGCTGCCGATAATATTTACAGCAAAAGTAGCATAAGGAAAATCGTGTGATATGAAACGTGTAGCAGCAGATTGAACTAAATATCTGCTGATTCCACCGGCAAAGCTTCCAACTCCCACAATAAAAAGCAACTTAAGCATAATAATCCATTCGTTAATTTTTATAATACAAATTTACGAATTATTTAAAGGCAAAGTAAACGAGAAAATAGTACCTACAGATTTTTGACTTTCAACGCTGATTTTACCATTATGTTTTTCCACCAGCTCGCGGCAAAGAACCAAACCAAGTCCGGAACCACTTTCTGAATTTGTGCCGGGAGTAGAGTATTTTGAATCAATTCTGAACACTTTTTCTATTGCATCTTCAGTCATACCAATTCCGTTGTCTTCGACCTTGATAGTTACAAAATCAGAACTATTCATTTCTGTATAAATCTTAACAAATCCACCGGGTTTGGTGAATTTAATTCCATTTGATATCAAATTTCTTAATATCGTATTCAGCATATTGTTGTCTGCTTCGATGAATACATTTTTTTCTGTATTATTAATCAGAGATATTTGTTTATTATCTGCAGTAAAGCTTAATACAGAAAAAGCTCGGTCGATAGCATCAAACAAATCAAGTTTGGATGGTCTGAATTCAATTTTTCCCATTTGAGATCTGGACCACTCGAGCAGATTTTCTAAAAACTCGAACAGCTTTTTGGCAGCTTTATGCATACTTTCAGCAATCGAAGATATATCTTCGGGTGCTAAATTTTTGTATTCATCAACAAGTAATTCGCTCAATCCGATAAATCCGCTGAAAGGACCTCTCAGATCGTGTGCAATTATAGAAAAGAACTTGTCTTTCGAGGCGATTACTTGCTCAAGTTCTTGTTGGTACTCTGTCAACTGCCTATTATAGCTGATTATGGCATCTTTAGAAAATTTTAAATCGAGATGATTTTTGACGCGGCTGAGTAATTCTATAGCATTAAATGGCTTAGTTACATAGTCGACAGCGCCGAGCCTAAAACCTTTAACGATGTCTTCGGTTTCCACCTTGCCTGAAAGAAAAATAACCGGTATCGATGCTGTTGCTGGATTTGACTTTAGGCGTTCGCATACTTCAAATCCATCCATATCAGGCATCATAATATCCAAAAGTATTAAATCGGGAAGAGTATTATCAACCACAGATAATGCTTGATTGCCACCCGAAGCAAAAGCAATTTGGTAGCCTTCTGTATTTAAGATGCTACTCAATACCTGAAGGTTTTTGGGGATGTCGTCCACAATAAGTATTAATGGTGCTTGTTCTTGTTTTGTTAATTGTTCCATATTCAGCCTAATTTATTTATTTTTATATGTTTTCAGATTATTTATCAAATCAGGATAGATAGACAAGGTTTTTTGTATCTTATCCAATTCAAAGTTGTTGCATTGATTGAAAAGCTTTTCTCCAAATTGCTTGACACTAATTTGTTCGAAATCATTGCCAAGAGTTTCTACTTTTTTAGCAAAAGACTTAATATTGGATATAATCATCTGCTTGCTCACTTGCTCCCATTCAGGTTTTAGAATCAATTCAAGATTGTCTATTAGTTCATTGATTGCATAGGAAGATGAAATATCCGATTCGGCTAGCAAATCTTCGGGCTTGAGGTTATATTTTACATACTTGCTTTGTATAGTTTCGCTTTGAACTATTAACTGTTTAAATATTTCAAGTAATTGTTGCTCATGTTTGTCATCAATAATTACATCAAAGTATTTCTTTTCTTGAATATTATTGGATGATAAGCCAAGAAGAGGCATTTTAATTGGTTTTTCTCCAAATTTTAAAGTTTGCAATAGAATAGTATCATTTGCCAACTTGCCATCAATTATAACCAGGATTGGAGATTTGGAATTAATAATTTCCAATAATTGTTGCTTATTTTTAGTATATATTAAAAATGCCTTCAATTGGTTGGATACTGATTCCAATACAGTATGCTTATCGGATAAACTAAGAATAACAATATTTGGTTTTGTATTCCAATAATTAGAAGTATTTGAAAGGTTATAATTCTTTATTTCATTATTGAATTTAATGTTTTTAAATGAGATTGTAAACACAGTGCCATGAGATTCTTTAGTCTCTAAATGTATCGAACCATTCAATAATTCAGTAAGCTTATGAATAAGAGCCAGCCCGGTGCCGATACCCGAGAAATTCTTTGAGGTTCTGGATTTTATAAAAGGCTTGAACAAATCAGGTTTCATTTCCTCACTAATACCTTCGCCGGTATCAGCTACTATTAAGTTCAAATCGATAGTTTTGGATTCAAAATCAATTTTTGCTGCTTTAAAACTAATATTAATTGAACCATAATTTGTGAATTTAATTGCGTTATCTGCCAAATTTATAATGATTTGCGACAATAATTTTTCGTCAATTAAAATATCTAAAGGCAGCCTTTCATCTACAAAGAATTCAAATTGGAGAGATTTCTGAGCAGCTAATGGAGCACAAGAATCAAACAAGTCTTTAGAAAGATCAAACAAGTTGATTGGCATAATATTCGGAACTAATTTTCCTGCTTCAATCTTAGATAAATCAATTATATCGTTGATAATATCAAGAAGCGTCTTGCCGGAGTTCCTTATGCTGTTGATGTAGTTAGTTTGCCTTTCGTCAGGCTTAGTATCCAATAATAACTGTGCAAAACCAATAATACTATTAAGTGGAGTTCTGATTTCGTGACTGAAATTAGCCAAAAATTCACTCTTTAGTTTGTTTGCTGCTTCTGCTTGGTCTAAAGCATTTTTAAGTTGCTCTGCAGCCATTTTCTTTTCAGTAATATCAGTAAATACAGCTAATACATGATTAGAAGTATCGCCATAAGAGAAATAATTTGTTGATATTTCGAGATTTATTTGTTTATTGGATTTAGTCCTGAATTTTATTTCTCTAGTAATCGATTTGAATTCATTAGAGTCGTCGTTGTTATTAGGGAATAATTCAGGCAAGTATATAGGAATAAATGACCTTAAAGACTTTCCGGTCATATCTTCGACTTCTTGCTCAAGAATTTTTGCGCCCTGCTCATTAATTTGTTCAATAATAGTATTTTGATTGACAATCATGATACCGACATTAACGCTATCAAAAATATTTTGAAGCATTTGTCTGTTAATATTTAGAGTTTCTTCAGCGAGAATAATATCTGTAATATTTGTAGCGATACCTAAAAGAAATTCGGGTTCTCCGGTTGAATTAAAAATACAAGCTCCTGAGCTTCTAAACCAGATCCAATTGCCAGCTTTGTGGCGAGTGCGATAAATAATATATTCATTTACAACATTTTTGGGAGATTTCAATTTTTGAACAAATTCTAAATTCTGAGGAATATCATCAGGATGTATGAAATCTGTAAAGAGCTTTCCAATCATTTCTTCGGGAGAGTGGCCTGTTTTTCTATACATATTAGGCGACATATAAGTAAAATAACCATCCGGAGAAATAGTGAAAATAACATCATTTGCATTTTCGACAAATTGCTTGAATTTAATCTCACTATCAATTCTTTTTCTATCAGCAATTTTGCGCTCTTGCGATTCAAACTCAAATGAGATACGTTCAGAAACTGCAATAGCAAATTCTTCTTCTTCGATAGTCCAATCTCGAGAGCCAGCAGTATGCTCAATACATAAAACACCGTCGTTATTATTCGGAAGCCTTATCAAAGTATCTAATGTAGCAGTGATCGAGAATTTGCTGAAATAATCGAGAAGATTGGCTAATTTGGGCTCAGTGAATACATTTGCAATTGATATAATTCTATTTTGATAGAACAACTTAAAGTAATCTTCGAAAAGCGATTTATCAAGAATTTCGCCCCTCGAAAATACTGATTTGTTTTCTTCATAAAATAGCTTACAGACAATTTTGTTGTTTGGATAATTTATGTCCCAAATGCTAATTCTATTAATATTTAAAGATTTAGCTGCAAGAACAAGTATATCCTTCAAGTTTTGTTCGGTATCATTGCTTCTAATAGAGAATAATTTAGTAAGGCAATCTCGGAAGTGTTTTGTTTGTTCCAACCTTTTTTCGAGTTTGCTTTCAGCTTTTTGTCTATCGTTAAATTCTAGACGGAGAGCGATTGTGCCGGCAATAGAATTAGCAAATTCAACTTCCTGCAAAGTCCAATTCTTGCAATTAGTGCAAATGGAAAAGATAACAGCACCACGGAGCTTTCCGGCAACAATAATACCAACACCTAATATAGACGCAGTATCAGTGCCATGAGTAGTTTCAATCCATGACCACAACTTTTGGTTTTCACTAAATTCAGTAAAAGTGAAAGAAGTATTTTTTTCGATAAGTTTTCTTACTTCGCTCAATTCAAATTTTGAATGAGGGATTAGATTAAACTCATTTCCAGCAATAGAATAAATCCATTTTGGAATAATATATTCATCAATATCATCGCTAATCCAAAGCGAAGCTTTTGTGGCTCCAATAGCTTGTGTAGTTTGTTGGATTATGCGTCGCAGAGTTGTTTCGAGGTCAAAATTTGAATAATTGATCACTTCATTCAAAATACCTTGAAACTTAGCATATTGAGTGGAGCTGAGTATAACTTTGTCTTGGGCATATTTTTGTTTTGTTCGGTCAATTCCAATCGAAAGTAATTCTTGAAATTCGCCGGTTTCATCATAAATAAGCTTATTAACCCAAGAAACCCAAGCTCGAGTACCATCTTTTTTGATGTTTTCAGTTTCGATATTATAAAATAAATCTGGATTTTTAACAATTCTATCCAAATTAATTTCGAGTTTGCTGGAGTCGTCGTTAGTGAAAAGTATAGAAAAAATATCTTTATTTTGCAATTCTTCGTAAGAATATGAGAAAAATTCGGCACCAAATTTATTAATGAAGGAAAGCTCGCCATATTTATTAATCTTCATAATAATGCTTTGAGCATTTTCGACTAAATCGCCATAGTTTTTTTCACTTTCTTGGAGAGCTTTATTAAATAATTTTTCAACAGAAATATCTCTAACCAAGCACAGACATTCATTAGGATCAATAGCAATATATCTTGCCTCGTAATATCTTTCTTCATTGTCTATGAGCAAAGAATATGCAACAGATGTATAGTTATTGCCATTAAAAGAATTTTCGAAAGCAGTAATCATCTTTTGAAGATCTGATTCTTTAAATGGTAATTGCTTGAAATCTTTGCCAATAAACGCATCCTCAGGTACTAATAATTTGAAGCTTTCGGGAGCGTGAGATTCGACAATTGTGCCGTTGCGCTTTATTCTAAAAATTAAGTCTGGAATAGCTTTTACTATAGTCTCAAAATTTCTTTTTTGAGCAATAATTTCGATT
>CAZBNQ010000189.1:0-6039 GCA_964493035.1 uncultured Hyphomicrobiales bacterium
AAATCTAAAAAGAAAGTCAATATTGATGCTAAAGGAAATAAACTATCTGTTGAACTTATTTGTATTGATGATGAGTCTAATGAATACAATATAGTTCTTTGGGGAAGATGGACAAGGATATATGATTATATTTTCAAAAATTACTTAGTCTATATTACTCATCTGAGACAAGCCGGAGAGTTTTATCATAGCACTGAATCTTCATTCGTCGTTATCGAACCTGATTACTTAATTGATGCTACATCATTGGCTGAATGCTATTCTATGTATGGTTTTATTCCTGAATTGTATTTTTTGAGCCATTTTGCAAAATCTGATGAGATTAGTTTAGCGTTGTTTAGAGGTGTTTTAGTAAATTCTTTGTTCGATGAATTAATTGAGAATTTTGAAGTTGATTTCGATACAGTATTGAGAAAAGCTATTGTTCAAAAACCACTCCTTCTATTTGCACTTGAAGAATCAAGTTCAGTTAATTTTGCAGTTTTAAGATCGGAATTAGCTAGGATTTTTAATTCCATCAAAATAAGCCTCCCAAAATTTAGAACATCCAAAATGTCTGTTGAACCTTCGTTTTTATCGCCTGAATATGGTTTGCAGGGCAGACTTGACTTGCTTTTGGAAGATGAGACTAATCCAAATAGCAAGAATATCATAGAATTGAAATCAGGAAATGCTCCAAAACCTGAATATTCAATAATAATTGATGGGCAGAAAATTACTACTGGTTTGTGGAATAATCACTATATGCAAACTATTTGCTATCATTTATTATTAGATTCAGTTTATACCGACAGAAAAGGTAATGCTACAATTTTCTACGCTTCAGCAAATGAATATTTGTTGCGTGATGCCCCAAACTTAAGAGAAAAAAAGCAGGAATTGATTAATGATAGAAATTTGATAGTTGGGATTGAAAAGCAATTTATGAATCAAAAGTATGAGATTCTGGAAAAGCTTAAAGTTAATCCTGAAATGCCTGATTATTTGAATAATACTCTGTTTGACTATCAATATGCCTATTCAACTTTGGATGATACAGAAAAAGCTTATTATCATACATTCTTAACATTTATTTACCGCGAGATTTATTTTCAAAAAATTGGATTGAATGACGATAGTTCGCGTAGAAAAGGATTTTCTTCGCTTTGGAATGATTCTTTAATTGAAAAAGAAGCCACATATTCAATTATGAAAGATTTAATATTGAATGTTAGTGAGTCTGATTTTGAAAGAAAATATCTTGTTTTCGAAAGAAATAATAAAGATAATAACGATTCATTCAGAAAAGGAGACATTTGTATTTTATATCCTTTGTTGGATAAGTATTTCTCCAATCCAATCAAAAACCAGCTTATCAGAGCAGTTGTCAAAGATATTAGCTCGACGAAATTGACATTATCGTTGAGGAATAAAATGATAAATATTGATTTTGACGAAAAACTTGAATGGGCGATAGAACCTGACCATATTGATACAGCCAATCAAACATTATTTTCCTCTCTATTTAGTTTTATTAAAGCTGAGAAGAGGCTCAGATTAATGTTGCTTGGTATAGTCGAACCTCAGTTTTTAAATCTGGTAGCTGTTAATTACTCAGAACTGAATGAGCAAAAAAATGAAATTTTGAATAGAGCCATTTCTGCTAAAGACTATTATTTGATACAAGGTCCACCCGGAACAGGCAAAACAAGTTATATGATAAGATATATCATTAAATATCTTGCTGAGAATACAAATGAAAATATACTGGTTTTGGCATATACTAATCGAGCAGTAGACGAATTATGTAATTCAATCAAGAATATAAGCGAGAATATTGAATTTTTAAGGTTAGGAACCAAAGATAGTTCTGAATTGTCAGAAAATATGATTTCATATTTGTGCGATAAAATGAGTCTCAATGATCTGAAAGAAAGGATAAAAAAATGTAGGATATTTGTTTCGACAGTTACTTCAGCTCAAACTAATTCAGAAATTTTTAAATTGAAAAAATTCAATACATTAATAATTGATGAAGCATCCCAGATTTTAGAGCCGCAAATAATCGGATTGATAAGCAAAGTAGATAGATTCATAATGGTAGGCGATGAAAAACAACTGCCTGCTGTTGTCACTCAAAACGAAAGCTTTACAAGAATCGATACTAAAGAATTAAAGGATATTGGACTTACAGATTGCGGCAATTCATTATTTGGCAGATTGATTCAAAATGCAAAACTCAAAGGCTATGACAAAGCTTATTCTATGTTAGAATATCAGTCGCGAATGCATGAAGATATTATGTATATAGCCAATAAACTATTTTATTCAGGTAGGCTAAAACCTTTCAATAATTCAAGTTTTAAAGAAATTAAAATACCATCAATTGATTCTTTAAGTAATAATAGTCGAATTGTATTTATTAATTCTAAAGTCGAAGATAAGCCAAGAGTTAATAAATGGGAAGCCGAAAAAATTGCCGAAATATGTAGAGAAGTATATGTCAATAATCCTGATTTTTCAATTAAAACAATAGGAATAATAAGTCCATTCAGGGCTCAATGCTCAGAAATAAAGAAGCATCTAAGTGATAATCTAAATGAATTAATAACTGTCGATACAGTAGAAAGGTTCCAAGGATCTGAACGTGATATGATGATATTATCCTTGAGTTGCAACAATCAGTCTGAGCTAAGGCAAATAAGTTCATATATTGAGTTGGACGAAGAACTAATCGACAGAAAATTAAATGTAGCAATAAGTAGGGCAAAGAGCAAATTGATAATAATAGGAAATGGGGAAATCCTAAAGAATTCCCCCATTTATAAAAGATTATTAGACATAATAGCCGAAAAATACTTTAGTATTTAAAATCCATTATGAAAAAAGCTGATCAACCAGAAGCAAATAGCAGCTACTAGAGCGGCAGCAGGAATAGTAACAATCCAAGACATAACAATTCGAGAAGCAATTTTCCATTTGATACCAGCCATGCTAGTAGTCATACCAACACCAACGATAGAGCCGGCGATAGTATGAGTAGTAGAAACAGGAATACCAAGATAAGTTGCCAAATATGTAGTCAAAGCGCCACCGGTTTCAGCACAAAAGCCATGAACAGGTTTTAGTTTAGTTAATTTCATGCCCATAGTTTTCACAATTTTCCAACCACCCATAGCAGTACCAACAGCAATAGCAATTTGGCAGCTAAAGATAATAGCCAAAGACTCGATATTATCCATAGAAAAATCTAAAGACAATTGATGTTTGGACCAATAAGCGGAGTTATAGGCAGTAAGAATAGCAAGAATAACCCCCATAGTTTTTTGAGCATCATTAGCACCATGCCCCAAAGAATACAAAGCAGCAGATACTAGCTGTCCTTTTCTAAACAAAACATCAATTGTATATGGAGTCCATTTTCTAAAAATCCAATACACAGCAATCATAATAACAAAAGCCATTGCCAAACCAATAAGCGGAGCTAAGGGAATGAAAGCAATAGTTTTATAAATTATAGGCCAATTAATTACTTCAAAGCCTTTATAAGCAAGACCAGAACCAGCAAGACCACCAATAAGAGCATGCGAAGAACTAGTAGGCAATCCCCACCACCAAGTAATAATATCCCAAAAGATAGCACCCAATAAACCGGCTAAAACAACATAAACAAAAGCTTGGTCGCTTGAGTTAATATTAATAATTTTAGAGATTGTATTAGCTACTTTCAGTTCATGAAATACAAATATAGCGGTAAAATTAAAAAATGCAGCCCAAATCACAGCAAATCTTGGTGAGAGCACTCTGGTCGAAACTACAGTTGCAATTGAATTTGCAGCATCATGAAAACCATTTATGACGTCGAATGCAAGAGCAACAATAATTGCGATAACAATAACTATAAAAAGAGTATCCATTTGTCTATTTCAAATTGTTGATAAAATTATGCATTTTCAATAACGATTTCTTCGATAATGCTAGCAATATCTTTGCATTTATCGGCAGCTTTTTCGAAACGTTCGAAAATTTCTTTCCATAATAGAATTTCTATTACATCATTTTCTTTCAACAATTTTGGAATTGTAGTTCTAAACAAATTGTCTGCTTCTTGTTCGAATGCCTGGATTTTTTTGCAGGATTCTCTGATTTTATCTGCATGCTTTAAGTCTCTAAGAAGAGTAAGAGCAAATCTGATTTCTTTTGTAGCACTAATCAAATTATTAGCGATTTCTTTTACTTCAGGTCTGATTGATTTGATTTCATATAGAACAATTCTTTTGACTGCAGCATTAATAATATCGGCAATGTCGTCAAGTTTTTTGACCAATTTGTAGATTTCAGTTCTTTCTATGGGAGTGATAAAAGTTCTATGTAGTGCTTCGATACATTGGTGAGTAAGGTTGTCTAATTCTTTTTCGTAAGCTTTGATTTTTTGGGCTATATTGCCTAAGTCGTTAAAATTGTTTGTTAGATTCAATAATTCTTCGCTGATTTTGATCAAAACGTCTGCTTGTTTTTCGAAATAATCGTAAAATGCAAACTCCTTTGGAAGCAAGCCCCTTAACATACACTTATCCCTTTAATAAATAATTTATCCACAATTTTAAATTTTCACATTTAAAGCATAACAAAATTATTAAAAATATTCATATAAAATATGCTCTAAGAAGCGTTTGTTAGTAATTGTTGAAAATTTAACAAAATCTTAACACAATCTTAACAATTCTTGAATTTGTTGATAAATTAACTTGTAAAATATTTGTTTTTAAGTAATCTACAATAAGAGAAATACATATAAAATATATGCTTAAAGAAAAAAGGGGCAGATCATAGAAATGCCCCTTAAGGAAATAATTAATCTATATATACAATCAATTTAAAAACTAGGATGGAATGCTTTAATCAACCAAAAACAAAGAGCAGAAACTAGAGCAGAGAACGGAATTGTAAGGAACCAAGCCATAACAATTCTAGAAGCAATATTCCATTTGATGCCAGATAAATTGGTAGTAGCACCAACACCTACGATTGCACCTGCAATTGTATGAGTAGTAGAAATTGGAATGCCAAGATAAGTAGCAAGGAAAATAGTAGCTGCACCGGCATTTTCTGCGCAAAAGCCATGAACTGGTTTTAGTTTTGTTAATTTCATACCCATAGTCTTAACAATTTTCCAACCACCGAGAGCAGTACCAATACCCATTGCAAGATGGCAAGAAATAATAATCCATGAAGTGTGATAATCAGTCAAAGACAATTGAACATTATGATCGAAATAGCCTGCTGCTACAAGTAGAGCAACAATAATACCCATAGTTTTTTGGGCATCATTACCGCCATGCCCTAATGAATAAAGAGCCGCAGATATCAACTGACCTTTTCTAAATACTTTATCAACTTTCATTGGGTGCCAACGACGTAAAATCCAATATACAGCAATCATTACAACAAATGCTGCCACCATACCAATAAGCGGAGCCAACGGAATAAAGTAGATAGTATCTAATAATTTGTTCCAATTGATGACATTAAAACCAAGATGAGCCATACCACCACCGGCAAAACCACCAATAAGAGCATGAGAAGAAGAAGTAGGTAATCCAAACCACCAAGTGATCAAATCCCAAATGATAGCACCTAATAATCCGGATAAAACAACCCACACAAATGCGGGGTCGGACGCGTTGATATGTACTATCTTAGAAATTGTATTTGCTACTTTGGGTTCGAAAACGAACATCGCAATAAAATTGAAGAATGCTGCCCAAAAAACAGCAAATCTTGGCGACAACACTCTTGTCGATACAACTGTAGCAATAGAATTTGCAGCATCATGAAACCCATTGATTGCATCAAATATTAAAGCTACAGCAACAGATATAATTAGTATTATTAAAACCGGATCCATTTTTATCTTTTAATTGTTGATAAATTATGCATTTTCAATTACTATTTCTTCGATGATATTTGCAATATCTTTGCATTTATCGGCTGCTTTTTCGAATCGTTCGAAAATTTCTTTCCATAATAGAATTTCTATTACATCATTTTCTTTCAACA